>JAEYTQ010000345.1 GCA_023433965.1 Pseudomonadota bacterium
CGTCGTTGATCCATCACCGACACCTCGTTCCAGGGCATTGGACGGCCTCCCGAATCGACCAATCCACCCATTTTGATGTGTCAGCTATGTCTCCGAACACCTGTCAGTGATCTGTCCGGTCTAAACACTTGACCCGGCCATCCACGTCTTGCTTCGCCGCACGAAGAACGTGGATGCCCGGGACAAGCCCGGCCATGACGACCGTTCAAAGCCAACCGGCTCAAATATCGATCGTCGCGCTCAGCGAATGTTCCTGAATGAAGTCGCGGCGCGGCTCGACCACGTCGCCCATCAGCTTGGTGAAGATGTCGTCGGCCTCGTCGACTTCCTTGACCTTCACCTGGAGCAGCGAGCGCGCGTCGGTGTTGAGCGTGGTCTCCCACAGCTGCTCCGGGTTCATCTCGCCGAGGCCTTTGTAGCGCTGCAGCGTGATGCCCTTGCGCCCCGAATCGGTCACCGCCTCGAACAGGTCGACCGGACCGTGGACCACATGCTCGGAGTCCTTGCGGCGCAGCTTGCCGGAACGGGCATAGACGTCCTGGAGTTTTGGCGTGTACTCGTCGAGCTTGCGCGCCTCGGCCGAGCCGAGCAGCGCGTCGTCGATAACCGCCGTCTCCTTGACACCGCGCACGGTGCGTTCGAACTGAAAGCCTTGGCCCTCGACGAACTGTCCGACCCAGCCCCGCTCGACTTCCTCGGCCTGGCTGTCGAGCCTGGTCGCGATGTACTGCGCCGCGGCCGCGGCGTTCTCGGGATTGCCGTAGACCGACTTGTTCAGGACGCCCGTGATGGCGGCCTGCTCGACAACCTTGCGGTTATAGCGGCTGTGCAGATTGCGCAGGATGCTGCGAACGACGCGGGCGTCGTCGACCAGGGCGCGCAAATCGCGCCCGGAGCGGTCGCCGCCGGTGCCGGGGATGTACACGCATTCATCAAGTCCGGCATCGATCAGATAGTCTTCCAGCGCCCGCTCGTCCTTCAGGTACTGCTCGGACCTGCCTTTGCTGACCTTATAGAGCGGCGGCTGGGCGATATAGAGATAGCCGCCGTCGATGAGGTCGCGCATCTGCCGGTAGAAGAAGGTCAGCAGCAGCGTGCGGATATGGGCGCCGTCGACGTCGGCGTCCGTCATCACGATGATCTTGTGATAGCGCAGCTTCTCGATCGAGAATTCGTCGCTGATGCCGGTGCCGAGCGCGGTGATCAGCGTGCCGATCTGCTCGCTCGACAGCATCTTGTCGGGACGAACGCGTTCGACGTTGAGGATCTTGCCGCGCAGCGGCAGCACGGCCTGGAATTCGCGGTTGCGGCCCTGCTTGGCGCTGCCGCCTGCCGAGTCGCCCTCGACGATGAACAGCTCGGACTTGGCCGGATCCTTTTCCTGGCAGTCGGCGAGCTTGCCGGGCAGCGAGGAGACCGAGAGCGGGTTCTTGCGCGTCAGCTCACGCGCTTTTCGCGCGGCCTCGCGGGCCGCGGCGGCCTGGATCACCTTGCCGACGATCATCTTGGCTTCGGAGGGGTGCTCCTCGAACCAGGCCTGGAGCGCCTCGTTGAGGACGTTCTCGACCACGGGGCGCACTTCCGAGGACACCAGCTTGTCCTTGGTCTGCGACGAGAATTTCGGGTCGGGCACCTTCACCGAGAGGACGGCGGTGAGGCCTTCGCGGCAATCGTCGCCGGTCAGCGCGATCTTTTCCTTCTTGGCATTGGCCTCGGCATAGCCGTTGACCTGGCGCGTCAGCGCGCCGCGAAAGCCGGCCAGATGGGTGCCGCCGTCCCGCTGCGGGATGTTGTTGGTGAAGCACAGCACGTTCTCGTGGTAGCTGTCGTTCCACCACAGCGCCGCCTCGACGCCGATGCCGTTGGCCTCCGAGCGCACCATGATCGGCGCCGGCACGATCGGGCTCTTGTTGCGGTCGAGATATTTGACGAACTCCTCGACGCCGCCGGAATAGTGCATCTCCTCGCGCTTCTCCACCGCATGGCGCATGTCGGAGAGGGCGATGTGAACGCCGGAATTGAGAAAGGCGAGCTCGCGCAGCCGGTGCTCGAGCGTGGCGAAGTCGTACTCGATGTTCTTGAAGGTCTCGGGCGAGGCCAGGAACGTCACCTCGGTGCCGCGCCTGCCCGGGGCGTCGCCGACCGTCTTCAGCGGCGCGACGGCATCGCCATGCGCGAACTCGATGTAGTGCTCCTTGTTGTCGCGCCAGATGCGAAGCATCAGCTTGCTCGACAGCGCGTTGACGACGGAGACGCCGACGCCGTGCAGGCCACCGGAGACCTTGTAGGAGTTCTGGTCGAACTTTCCGCCGGCGTGCAGCTGGGTCATGATGACCTCGGCTGCCGAGATGCCTTCGCCCTTGTGGATGTCGACGGGAATGCCGCGGCCGTCGTCGCGCACGGTGACGGAATTGTCGGCGTTGAGGATCACGTCGACGCGCGTGGCATGGCCCGCGAGCGCTTCGTCGATCGCGTTGTCGACGACCTCGTAGACCATGTGGTGCAGGCCCGAACCGTCGTCGGTGTCGCCGATATACATGCCCGGGCGCTTGCGGACGGCGTCGAGACCCTTGAGCACGCGGATCGATTCCGCGCCATAGTCACTCGGATTGGAGGGCTCGTTTTCGGCAGCGGGCTGCCGAGCAGGTTCTGTCATGAGAGGCCTTCGAGATGTCGCCCGAATCAGCGGCGCAAAGGCGCTGATTTGCAGGGCCGTTTGTGCCATGAAAGACCGCTTGCGCCTAGCGCAAAGTATCCTCTGGCAACCCTTTGAACAAATAGGGTTTTTGGGCCAGTTTTCAAGGCTTCCGGCGCGCGGTTTCGGGCAGTGCAAAAAGCCCGATTCGAAGGCAGATTTTGGTCTCTCGAAGACCTTGATTGGAAAGGTGGTTCCGAGGCGCCTGGGCTTCTCAACAAGTGTCCGTCATGCCGGGACAAGCCCGGCCATGACGTTCAATACATCTGCACCGGCAGCACGTCGCCGCCCGGGCCCAGCAGCAGGCCCCAGGCC
>JAEYTQ010000362.1 GCA_023433965.1 Pseudomonadota bacterium
TCGCCGTGCGCAACGGCATCCTCAATCCCCTGGCAGCGATCGTGCATGCCATGCGCGAGGTCGCCGACCAGAAATTCGAGACGTCCGTTCCGGGGCTCGGCCGCACCAACGAGATCGGCCTGCTCGCCGGCGCGCTGGAGGTGTTCAAGACCAACGGTCTCGAACGGCGCCGCCTCTCCGAGCAGCAGCTGCATGAAGCCCGGCATCAGGCCGAGCGGTCCCAATTCCTGGACGAGCGCATCAAGCGCTTCAACGATCTGGTCGCAAGCGTCGTCGCCAGCGTGGCGTCATCGGCGGTGCATCTGAAGACCAACGCCGAGACGCTGTCGCGGACCGCCAATGACACCAGCACCAAGGCCAATGCCGTCGCGAGCGCCGCCAGTCAGGCCAGCGGCAGCGTGCAGACGGTCGCAGGTTCTGCCGAGGAGATGACGAATTCGATCGGCACCATCAGCCGCCGCGTCACGGATGCGACCCAGCGCGCCGAGGGCGCGGCGTCGCAAGCGGAGAAGAGCCGCGATACCATCCACACGCTGTCGGACGCCGCCGAGAAGATCGGCGAGGTTGTCCAGCTCGTGCAGGCGATCGCATCGCAGACCAATCTCCTGGCGCTCAACGCCACCATCGAGGCGGCGCGGGCGGGCGAGGCGGGCAAGGGGTTTGCGGTGGTCGCTTCCGAGGTGAAGAATCTCGCGCATCAGACCAGCAAGGCGACGGAGGAGATCACCTCTCACGTCGCGAGCATTCAAGGCATCACCGCCGAGACGCGCGGCGCGATCGACGGCATTTCCAAGACGCTGTCGGAGATTTCGTCGATCATGTCAGGCATCGAGATCGACACCGCCCAGCAGCGCAACGCCACGCAGGAGATCACGCGCAGCGCCCAGGATGCCGCGCGCGGGACGCTCGACGTCTCCAACCACATCGTCCAGATCACCTCGACCTCCGCCGAAACCGGCCGCATGGCCACGGAAGCCAGGGATTCGGCGGTCGAGCTCTCGCAGCAGGCCGAGACCCTGAAGCGAGAAGTCGATGAGTTCATCGTCAGCGTCAGAGCGAGCTGAGTGTCGGAAACCGCGCCTTTCGCGCTCGTCCTGGAATTCGACTTAAGTTGCTGTAACGGAACAATTTTCGGCCTGTGCCGAACTGCCGCATCCGCGCCTCCCTTCATTACGAAAGTTTAACCCCGCCGCCAGCGCGCGGTAAGGCGGGAGACCCCATCTTCAGGTCCGCAAGGTGCTGGCATCCGGCACCAAAAGGAATTCAAGGCCCTGGAGATTTGTGCATGACCGACCCGATCGACCTCTCGAACCTCCCTTCGTACCGGCGGCCGCGCCGGTCGATATTCTCCGCGCGCAGGCTCGCGCTGATGGCCTCGGTAGTCGCGGGTCTCGGCGCGGCGGTCTATGGCTTCAGCCCCTCGACCTCGCCGGCCGACCTGTTCTCCAGCCCGGCGCATGCGCAGGTCAACACGGAGGTCCGCAAGGTCGAGCGTCCGGTCGGATTTGCCGACGTCGTCGAGCGCGTGAAGCCTTCGGTGATCTCGGTGAAGGTCAACATGAAGGAGAAGACCGCGAGCAATGACGACGGCGATGATTCCTCCTCGCCGTTCCAGCCGGGCTCGCCGATGGAGCGCTTCTTCCGCCGCTTCGGCGGTCCGGACGGTTTTCCCCCGGGCATGAAGGGCGGCCGCGGCCGTGTCGTGCAGGGTCAGGGCTCCGGCTTCTTCATCTCGGCTGACGGCTATGCCGTCACCAACAATCACGTGGTCGACGGCGCCGACAAGGTCGAGGTCACCACCGACGACGGCAAGACCTACACCGCCAAGGTGATCGGCACCGACCAGCGCACCGACCTCGCCCTGATCAAGGTCGAGGGCAACACGAACTTCCCGTTCGCCAAGCTTGCCGACGGCAAGCCGCGGATCGGCGACTGGGTGCTCGCGGTCGGCAATCCCTTTGGCCTCGGCGGCACCGTGACCGCGGGCATCGTCTCGGCCAGCGGCCGCGACATCGGCAATGGCCCGTACGACGATTTCATCCAGATCGACGCGCCCGTGAACAAGGGCAATTCCGGCGGTCCGGCGTTCGACACCAACGGCGAGGTGATGGGCGTCAACACCGCGATCTACTCGCCCTCCGGCGGCAGCGTCGGCATCGCGTTCTCGATCCCGGCCAATACGGTCAAGAGCGTGGTGGCCCAGCTCAAGGACAAGGGCTCGGTCAGCCGCGGCTGGATCGGCGTGCAGATCCAGCCCGTGACCTCCGACATCGCCGACAGCCTCGGCATGAAGAAGGCCGAAGGCGCGCTGGTGGCGGAGCCGCAGGCCAACGGTCCGGCGGCGAAGGCCGGCATCGAGTCCGGCGACGTGATCACCGCTGTCAACGGTGAACCCGTCAAGGATGCCCGCGAGCTCGCCCGCACCATCGGCGGCCTGGCGCCCGGTGCGTCCGTGAAGCTGAACGTGCTGCACAAGGGTCAGGACAAGGTTGTCAACCTCACCCTGGGTCAGCTGCCGAACACGGTCGAGGCCAAGGCCGACATCGACAAGGACGGCGGCAAGGGTGCCAGCCGCGGCACCGACGTGCCCAAGCTCGGCATGACGGTCGCCCCCGCCAATTCCGTGGCCGGTGCCGGCAAGGAAGGCGTCGTGGTTACCGAGGTCGATCCGAAGAGCGCCGCGGCTGAACGCGGCTTCAAGGAAGGCGACGTGATCCTCGAGGTCGGCGGCAAGAGCGTGGCGACCGCAGGCGAAGTCCGCGACGCCATCAATGCGGCGCGGACCGACAACAAGAACAGCGTCTTGATGCGCGTGAAGAGCGGCGGCCAGTCGCGCTTCGTCGCAGTGCCCATCGCCAAGGGCTGAGAATGGCTGAAGGGCTGCGGTTTCAGCAGCCTCGCGAGATGAAGGGTGTCGCCGGCATCAGTCGCCCCCGACGGCGGCGTCCTTCGGGGAAGCAGCGCAACGTTTGCTTCCCCCGTCTACCTTCCGGTGGAACAACGCCCCCCTCCGTCGGAAGGCCTAGGGCGGTGAAGTCCCCCCAGCTTCACCGCCCGCCTTTTCCCGAGATCATTCCGCTCGACTTGCATGCGATTGCCGCCCGCGCCATGTTTAGAGAAGGTTCACTCCCTTGACCGCCGCCGAACGCACGATGCGCCTGCTGATCATCGAAGACGACCGCGAGTCCGCCGATTACCTCGTGAAGGCGTTTCGTGAGGTCGGACATATTGCCGATCACGCCGCGGACGGCGAGGAAGGCCTCGTCATGGCCGAGAACGGCGATTACGACGTGCTCGTGGTCGACCGCATGCTGCCCAAACGCGACGGCCTGTCGCTGATCGGCGCGCTGCGCGACAAGGGCGACACCACGCCCGTGCTGATTCTCTCCGCACTCGGGCAGGTCGACGACCGTATCAAGGGCCTGCGTGCCGGCGGCGACGACTACCTGCCGAAGCCCTATTCCTTCGCCGAGCTCCTCGCCCGCGTCGAGGTGCTGTCGCGCCGCCGCGGCGGACCTGCCGAGGACACGCTCTACCGCGTCGGCGATCTCGAGCTCGACCGTCTGTCGCACCGCGTCGCCCGCGGCAAGGACGAGCTGACCCTGCAGCCGCGCGAATTCCGCCTGCTCGAATACCTCATGAAGCACGCCGGCCAGGTGGTGACGCGCACCATGCTGCTCGAGAACGTCTGGGATTATCATTTCGACCCGCAGACCAACGTGATCGACGTGCACATCTCGCGGCTCCGCTCCAAGATCGACAAGGGCTTCGAGCGCCCGCTGCTGCACACCATCCGCGGCGCCGGCTACATGATCCGTGACGGGATGAGATAAGGCGAGTTCGGCATTTGCGCCGATCGACTTGCGGCGAGCCAGTACTTACAACCATCGGCTGCGCCATAGGCTTGTCACGCTCGCATGGACGCTTATCGGACGCTACTGGCCGAACGCCTCATCCGATGGCACAATATCCGACCTGTGGTAGGGGACATCTCACCTGGATGAATCCGTCCACGATCAGGAAGGATATTCACGCTTGCAAGTCGTCGCGTTCCCGTCCGACCGAGCTGAAGAGATCCTCGTGTCGGCCTCCAGGCTGTTTGCCCGCCATAGCTATGCGAACGTGACGATGGAGCAGGTCGCCGCCTCGGTACGATCGGTGCCGGGCGCGCTGTACCACTACTTCCGCGACAAGGAAGACCTGATCTTTCACTGCTATCTGCGCGGCCTGGCCATCTACAGGCACGAGATCGAGACCGCGGCCGAACCGGGGATCGACGGGCTCGAAATCGTCAGGCGCTTCATACGAGCCCGGCTGCGGCCTGAAGGCCAGCGCATGATCCTGTTCTCCGACATCGACGCGCTGGCCGCGTCATACAGCAACGACGTGCACGCCAGGCGCTGGCAGAATGCCGCGCTGCTCGCCGACATTCTGAAGCGCGGCGTCGCCGACGGCTCGGTCGCCTGCGAGCAGCCGTTCCTCACGGCCGTCGCCCTCATCTCCGTCCTGGATTGGGTTCCGTTCTGGTTCTCCGACCGCGACTACTATTCGGCCCAGCAGGCGATCGATGCCATCGATGACATCATCACGCATGGTGTTTACCGGCGTGAGATTGCCTTGCCGGCCATGCCTGAAACGCCGAGCCTGGCACCATTTCTCCAGTCCCGCTCGAAATTGACCAAGCGCGCCGCGAAGCTGGACAGGATGCTTTCAATTGCCTCCGACAGTTTCAATCGAAGGGGCGCGTCCGGCACGTCGCTCGAGAGCATCGCGGCGGAGGCGGGCATGACCCGAGCCGGCATTTACTATCATTTCAGCGAGAAAGAGCGCCTGTTGCTGGCTTGCTTGCAAAGAGGTCTGGCCGGCGAGATCGGCATTCGAGAGTATTTGCAGGATCTCGGGCTCGGAGCGTTCGAGTACGTCGTTCAAAGAGTGCGGTTGTTGCTGATGCTGCACGATACCCCTTGCGGCCCCAAGGCGACCTACCACAACATCAACTATCTCAACGACGTTGACCGCAAGCACTATGTCGGGCAGGTACTTGCGACGATCCAGCAGGACCAGAGAAACCACCAGCGTTGGATCGACGAGGGATACTACCGCAGCGTCGACACTCACTTCGCCGAGCGCGTTTTGACAGGAATGAGTCACTGGTACCCGATCTGGTTCAGGGGCGAGCGGAGCTGGTCTCCGGTGCAGATCGCCGATCACTTTTCGCGGCTGTTTCTCTTGGGACTCAAGCCCCGCCGCGGAGTGGTATGAAGCAACCAATCCGAGCCCTGATCGCGCTCTTCATCCTTCCGGTCGGGGCTTGACGCCAGGCGCAGGTTGAGCGCGGACTCGGTCTCAAAAAGTTGCCTGTGAATTCAATATTCCGGGCGGCGCGCGGCAATCTTCATGTCTAAGATGCAATTATTTCTTGCACCAAAACTTTACACAGTATTCAATGTTGGAGTAGCGAGAGGTGGCGCGGCCGATGTTGTGAGTCAGCTTCGATCGCCAAGGAACAAGAACACACAAAGGGAGAAAGCAGGATGCACAAGCTCGTAATTGCTGCGGCGGCAGCGCTGACCATGGTCGGAGGAGCAGCATTCGCGCAGGAGACCATCAAGATCGGCTACATCGATCCGCTGTCCGGCGGCGGCGCTAGCGTCGGTGAAGGCGGCTTGAAGACCTTCCAGTATCTGGCCGACGAGATCAACGCCAAGGGCGGCATCCTGGGCCGCAAGATCGAGATCCTGCCCCTCGACAACAAGACCAACCCGCAGGAAAGCCTGGTGCAGGCGCAGAAGGCGATCGACGCCGGCGCCCGCTTCATCACGCAAGGCAACGGCTCGTCGGTCGCCGCAGCGCTGTCGGACTTCATCACCAAGAACAACACGCGCAATCCCGGCAAGGAAGTGCTCTACTTCAACTACGCCGCCGTCGATCCGAGCCTGACCAACGAAAAGTGCAGCTACTGGCATTTCCGCTGGGATGCGAGCTCCGACATCAAGATGGAAGCGCTCACCAGCTACATGAAGGATGTCCCCACCATCAAGAAGGTGTACTTGATCAACCAGGACTACTCCTTCGGCCAGTCGGTGCGTGCCGATGCGCGCAAGATGCTGGGTGCCAAGCGGCCCGACATCCAGATCGTCGGTGACGAACTGCATCCGCTGCTGAAGATCACCGACTTCTCGCCTTACGTCGCCAAGATCAAGGCGTCGGGGGCCGATAGCGTCGTGACCGGCAACTGGGGCCAGGACATCGCACTGCTGCTCAAGGCGGCTGCGGACGCCGGCCTGAAGGTCAATTGGTACACCTACTATGCCGGCGGCGCCGGCGGTCCGACCGCGATCAAGCAGACCGGTCTCGACCATCAGGTGTTCCAGATCACCGAGGGCTTTGCCAATTCCGGCCACCAGCCGGCGATGGACTTCGAAAAGGCCTTCCGCGCCAAGGTCAATATGTCGCTGTGGTATCCGCGTGCGGTCAACGAGATGCGCATGTTCAAGGCCGCGGCCGAGAAGGCCAACTCGCTCGACCCGGTGAAGGTCGCAGCAGCCCTCGAGGACCTCAAGTTCGAGGTGCTGGACGGCGGCGAGGGCGTGATGCGCAAGGACGATCACCAGTTCTTCCAGCCGATCTACATCTCCTCCTTCGGCAAGCTCGCCGCAAACGAGCCGTTCGACGAGGAAGGTACCGGCTGGGGATGGCACCTGGTTTCCAAGGTCGACACCTCCAAGACGATGGTTCCCACGACCTGTAAGATGACCCGGCCGTAAGCTGGACCAGCTTCGCCTTCCCGCAGCCGGCAGCGGCGTGCGGGAAGGCCGCTGTTTGCGTGCGGACCGACGAGTTGCCGAGACTGTTCTGTCCCGGCCAGAGGTGTGAACACTGTGCTTGAACTGATCGTCATATCGACGCTGAACGGTCTGCTGTTCGGCATGCTGCTGTTCCTGCTGTCGAGCGGCTTGACCGTCATCTTCAGCATGATGGGCGTGCTCAACTTCGCCCATGCCAGCTTCTACATGCTCGGCGCATTCTTCGGCTACCAGCTCACCAAATGGGTCGGCTTCTGGCCGGCGCTGCTGCTGGCCCCGCTGCTGGTCGGCGCGATCGGCATGGCAGTCGAGCGCTACGGCCTGCGCAACACGCACAAGCACGGCCATGTGGCGGAGCTGCTCCTGACCTTCGGTCTCGCGTTCGCGATCGAAGAGATCGTGGCGATGATGTGGGGCAGGAGCCCCGTCGACTACCGCGTGCCGGCGTTGCTCGACTTTCCCGCCTTCACGATCTTCTCGACGAATTATCCCGCCTACAAGATCTTCATGCTGGCGGTGTCGATCCTGATCTTCATCGTGCTGCTGATGGTGCTCAAGCGCACGCGGGTCGGCCTGATCGTCCAGGCCGCGCTGACGCATCCCCACATGGTGGGGCATCTCGGTCACAACGTGGGACGCATCTTCATGCTGGTGTTCGGCGTCGGCAGCGCGCTGGCGGGAATTGCCGGCGTGATCGCAGGTCCCGCGCTGGTGACGCAGTCCGACATGGCCGCGGCGCTCGGACCCATCCTGTTCGTGGTCATCGTGTTCGGCGGCCTCGGCTCCTTGCCCGGCGCCTTCATCGCTTCGCTGGTCATCGGCCTGATACAGACCTTTGCGGTGGCGCTGAACGGTTCGCTGGCGAGCGCCTTCGGTCCGCTCGATCCGTCGGCGGGGCCGTCCGTGCTCACCGACATCTGGAACGTCACCATCGCCCAGGTGGCACCGATCGTGCCCTACCTGCTGCTGGTGATCATCCTGATGGTACGCCCCATGGGCCTGATGGGGACGCGCGAGACATGAACGCCAAGACGACATCGACTTCGACAGCGACATCGGCGATCGCAGAACGGCCGGCAGGCGACGGCCTGCGCTTCTACGGCATATGGCTTGTCGGTATCGCCGCGCTGATCGTGCTGCCGCTGATCTTCTCCTCCGGCGGCTCGCTGACGTCCTTCAGCCTGATCGGCATCGCGATCGTGTTCGCGCTGTCCTACAACATCCTGCTCGGCCAGACCGGCCTCTTGTCGTTCGGCCATGCGGTGCATTACGGCCTCGGCGGCTTCGCTGCGTGCCACATGATGAATGCGGTGGTCTCGCACGGCTGGCCGATCCCGCTGCCGTTCATTCCGCTGTTCGGTGGGCTCGGCGGCCTCGCTTTCGCGATCGTCATCGGCTGGCTGATGACCAAGCGGGCCGGCACCGTGTTCTCGATGATCTCGCTCGGCATTGCCGAACTGGTGGCGTCCTCCTCGCTGATCCTGCGTTCGGTATTCGGCGGCGAGTCCGGGATATCGACCGACCGCACGGCTTTGCCGAAGATCCTCGGCTTGAGTTTCGGCCCGCAGCTTCAGGTCTATTATCTGATCGCGTTCTGGCTGGTCATCGCGGCCATCGCGATGTACGCGCTGACGCGGACCCCGCTGGGGCGGATCAGCAATGCGGTGCGGGACAATCCCGAGCGCGTCCAGTTCATCGGCTATGATCCGCACGTGGTCCGCTACATCGCCTTCTGTTTTGCCGGCTTCTTCGCCGGCGTGGCGGGGGGACTGGCCGCGATCAACTTCGAGATCGCCAACGCCGCCTATCTCGGCGCGATCCAATCCGGCCTCGTGCTGTTCTCGACCTTCATTGGGGGCGTCGCCTTCTTCTTCGGGCCCATCCTGGGTGCAATCCTCGTGACCTATCTTCAGCTCGGGCTGACCAGCGTCACTGGCGTCTGGCAGCTCTATTTCGGCATCATCTTCATCGGCATCGTGATGCTGTCCCCCGGCGGCATCGCCGGACTCATCATGATGCACCGGCCGCTGGTTCGCGCCGGAACTCTGCCGACGGTGATTCCTTCCTATCTGCTCGCGGCGGTGCCGACCCTGGCACTGGCTTGCGGCGTGATCCTGACTATCGAGTCCATCGCGCGCACGCATAGCGGTCAGGGCAATCCGATCAACCTGTTCGGCATTGCCTTCAACCCGGCGTCGCCGGTGACCTGGGCGAGTGCGGCGGTCCTCGTCGTCGGCGGCTTCTTCGTCGCGCGCCTGAGCTGGCGGCGGGTCGGCGAGGCATGGGACCGCGCGGCGACGGTCGCGCGCGACCGGGGGTATTTGGCATGACGGCAGCGATCGAAGTCCGCGCCGTCGAAAAGCGCTTTGGCAATGTCGGCATCATCCGCGATCTCAATCTCAGCGTCGCGCAAGGTGAGCGTCACGCCATCATCGGTCCGAACGGTGCCGGCAAGTCGACGACGTTCAATCTCATCAGCGGTCATATCAAGCCGACCTCGGGCGAGGTGAGGCTGAACGGCGACGTCATCTCCGGCCTCAGGCCGTTCGAAATCAACCGGCGCGGCCTGTCGCGCTCGTTCCAGGTCACCAACGTATTCGCGCGCATGTCGGTGTGGGAGAACGTCCGCTGCGCCGTGCTGTGGGCGACAGGGCACCGTTACGCCTTCTGGAAGAACGTCGACAGCCTGCCGGAGGTGCGCGAGCGCACGGCGCAGATCCTCGACGACATCCATCTGACGCATCGGCGCGATGTTCCGGCCGGCTTGCTGACCTACGCCGAGCAGCGCGAGCTGGAGATCGGCATCACCATCGCCGGCGGCGCAACCGTCGTGATGCTGGACGAGCCGACGGCGGGCATGAGCCACGCCGAGACCGAGCGCGCGGTGGCGCTGATCCGGCGCCTGACCGAGGGCAAGACCCTCGTCATCGTCGAGCACGACATGAGCGTCGTGTTCGGTCTCGCCGACCGCATTTCCGTGCTGGTCTACGGCCACATCATCGCTTCCGGTACGCCGGAGGAGATCAGGCGCGACCCCAAAGTCAAGGAAGCCTATCTCGGCGAGGAGGCGCACTGATGCTCGAGGTCAGGGACCTGCACGCCTATTACGGCAAGAGCCACATTCTCCAGGGCGTCGATCTCGACGTTGCCGCGGGCGAGGTCGTCAGCCTGCTCGGTCGCAACGGCGTGGGACGTTCGACCACGGTCAAGGCGATCATGGGCGAGGTTGCCCCGCAAGGCACGATCCGCTTCAAAGGCAACGACATCGCGGGGCTGCCGAGCTACAAGATCGCGCGCCTCGGTCTCGGTTATGTGCCGGAGCATCGGGACATCTTTCCGGGTCTGACGGTCCGCCAGAACCTGCTCCTCGGCATCAAGGACACGCGGCGTCCCGGCAAATGGCAGCTTCAGGACATGCTCGACATGTTTCCGAATCTGGCCGCGCGGGCGGATACGCCTGCAGGGGTGCTGTCGGGCGGCGAGAAGCAGATGCTCACGACGTGCCGGACCCTGATGGGCGACCCCGATCTCATCATGATCGACGAGCCGACCGAAGGTTTGGCGCCGTTGATCGTACAGCAGGTCGGCGACCTCATCGCCCGCATCGCGCAGGCGGGCGTTGCGATTCTGCTCGTCGAGCAGAAGCTGTCGATTGCGATGAAGATTTCCAACCGCGTCTACGTCATGGGGCACGGTCGCGTGGTCTTCGAAGGCACGCCCGAGCAACTGAGATCAAATAGCGACGTTCGCGCGCAATGGCTGGAAGTGTGAGGGGGCGTCCCCGCTGGCGCAGGTCCCATTCTTGGCGGATTTGACGGCAGTGCGCTGATGGCGCCAACAGGGGCGTTGGCCCGGAACGAGTGATGTTCCTCAGCGTCGTCGGGAAGGAATACCCACAACCGATCACTGCTCCGGCGTCCCGCCAGCCAGGCTTGCCCCAGTGTCCGCATGGACGCGAGCTTGCCGGGAATTAACTTGGTTCCGATCGAGTGCCCCTTTAACGTTCCCCGTCCGCTCATCACCTGTCGCTACGGATGCCTTCGCGCATCAGTCGTTCCCAAGGGAGCTGTGGGCAGGCGCCACGATGTATGAACCTATGCTGCTGTAAACAAAGCGGAAAATACCAGGAGTGGCGATGGCAGGCGCGTTGTTGAAACTGGACACATGATCCGTGACGGCATTCGGTAAACTCGTCCGCACCACGGCGTTCCGGCTGACGCTGGTCTATCTGCTGCTGTTTGCGATGTTCGCGGCCTCGCTGCTGGCCTATTTCGCCTGGAATACGCGGCGGCTGATCACCGAGGAGATCACGCAGACCGTCAATGCCGAGACGTCGGAGATCAGCGAGATCTACGGCCGCCGGGGCTTGCGCGGTCTCGTGCTGGCGATCGAATACCGGGCGCTGCGGCCGGGCGCCAACCTCTACCTCGTCACAACGCCGACGGGGCAGGCGATCGCCGGCAATGTCGGCTCGCTCGCGCCCGGCGTGATGGCGACGTCCGGCTGGTCCGAGACGGCCTACCGGCGGCTCGAAGATGCCGATGACCGCGACCATCGCGCGCTGGTGCGCGTCACCGAATTGGAGAACGGCTTCCGCCTTCTGATCGGCCGCGACCTCGCCGAGCGACGGCGCCTGTTCGGCATCGTCGCCAAGGCGGCGCAATTTTCGGTGCTGATCGTCGTGGTGCTCGGCCTCGGCGGCGGCATCTTCGTCGCACGGCGGGTGCTGAGGCGCATCGACGCCATGACCGGCACGACGCAGCGGATCATGACCGGCGATCTCAGCGAGCGCCTGCCGGTGGGACGCAGCGGTGACGAGCTCGACCGCCTCGCCGAAAATCTCAACGCCATGCTGGAGCGGATCGAGGCGTTGATGGCGGGGCTGAAGGAAGTCTCCGACAACATCGCCCACGACCTCAAGACCCCGCTGACGCGCTTGCGTAACCGGGCCGAGGAAGCGTTGGCGCGATCGGGCGGCGAAGCCGATTATCGGGCGGCGCTGGAACGGACCATCGAGGAATCCGACGGGTTGATCCGTACCTTCAACGCGCTGTTGATGATCGCGCGCGCCGAGTCCGGACAGGCGCGCGGCAACATGGATGATTTCGACGCGGCGGAGGTGGCGAACGGCATCCACGAGCTCTACGAGCCGCTGGCCGAAGACGATGGCATGAGCCTGACGGTGAAGGCGGATCCGACGCCGGTTCATGCCAATCGCGAACTGATCAGCCAGGCGCTCGCCAATCTGGTCGAGAATGCAATTAAGTACGGCAAGCCGGCGGCTCAGGCGGCCGGAACCGTGGTCAGCATGGACCCGCGGCAAATCACGATCGAGGCGAGGCGCGAGGGTGACCAGGTGCTGCTCAGCGTCACCGATCGTGGACCGGGGATCCCCGAAGCCGATCGCAAGCACGTCGTCGAACGATTCGTTCGGCTGGAGGCCAGTCGCACGCTACCGGGCTCCGGCCTCGGCCTCAGCCTCGCCTCGGCGGTTGCGACGCTGCACGGCGGCGAATTGCGGCTGGGCGATGCCAATCCCGGGCTCGTCGCCACGCTCGTCCTGCCGGCGCGCGCAGGCGCCGGCGACAGGGTAGCTCCACCAATGCCGGATGTGCCACAGAAGGTGGCATGAACCACTCCGCGCCGGGAAACGCGGACAAGCATGGCGAGAGGCTGGCCGCGCGCTTCGCGGAAGCTCCCCATATTGCCGCTTCCACCACCGACGAACGACGTTTCGAAGGCTGGCTGGCCGAGCTCGAGCCGGCGCACGCGGCCCGTCTCGACGCCCTGCTGGTTCATCCCTTCGCGCGGGATATCCTGACCGGCATCGCGGAGTTCTCGCCCTATCTGTTCGATCTGGTGCGCGCCGATGCCGTGCGCCTGATCCGGCTGCTCGAATGCGATCCGGATGCGCATCTGGAGGCACTGATCGCGGAGGCGCGGAGCGCGGTGCTCGCGGCCTCCGACGAAGCCGAGGTGATGCGGTTGCTCCGCCGCATGAAGGCAGAGGCTGCTCTCCTGATCGCGTTGTGCGACATCGGCGGGGTCTGGCCGGTCATGCGGGTGACGGCGGCCCTCACCGATGTCGCGGTGTCCTCCGTGCAGGTGGCGCTGCGGTACCTGCTGCGGCAGGAGGCCGCACGCGGCAAGCTCTCGCCGCCCGATCCCGAGGCGCCCGAGGAGGGCTGCGGGCTGATCGTGCTGGCGATGGGCAAGATGGGTGCTGGCGAGCTGAACTATTCCAGCGACATCGACCTGATCGTGTTCTTCGATCCCGATGCAACCACGATCGCGCCCGACATCGAGCCGCAGCCGTTCTTCGTTCGCGTGACCCAGGGCATGGCGCGCATCCTGCAGCAGCGCACCTATGACGGTTACGTCTTCCGCGTCGATCTGCGGCTGCGGCCCGATCCGTCCTCGACGCAGGTGGCGATCTCCAGGGACGCTGCACTGAACTATTACGAGCGGGAAGGGCGCACCTGGGAGCGCGCCGCGATGATCAAGGCGCGGGCCTGCGCCGGCGATCCAAAGGCGGGCGAAGCGCTTCTGGCGGAGATCGCGCCCTTCGTCTGGCGCAAGCATCTCGACTTCGCCGCACTCGCCGACGTGCACGACATGAAGCGGCAGATGCAGACCTATCGCGGCCAGAGCGAGGTCGCGGTCGAGGGCCACAACGTCAAGGTCGGCCGCGGCGGCATTCGCGAGATCGAGTTTTTCGCGCAGACGCAGCAGCTGATCGCGGGCGGCCGCCATCCGGAGTTGCGGGTGCGGCCGACACTGAGGGCGCTCGGCGTGCTCGCCGCCAGCAACTGGATCACCTCCGCCGCGCGGGACGAGCTGACGACGGCCTACGAATTCCTGCGCCGGGTCGAGCATCGCCTCCAGATGATCGCCGACGAGCAGACCCATACGCTGCCCGAGGACAAGCAGGCGGTCGAGCGTTTCGCCTGGTTCTTCGGCTATCCGGATCGCGAGACCTTTGCGCGCGACCTCCTGCAC
>JAEYTQ010000389.1 GCA_023433965.1 Pseudomonadota bacterium
GCATCTCGCCGACGATCATGCCGTGGCGACGATGCAATTGCCGCGACGACGACAGCGCCCGGTCGAGCGAGCCGAACACCATGGCGAAGACGATGTCGAAGGTGCGGTGGAAGCGGCCGATCGGATCGGCAAAGGTCTTGGAATGCTCGGCGATCGCGGCGGCGACCCAGGTATGCGCAAGCTGCAGCAACAGCGCGCGGCCGGCGCCGATAAAGATCACGGCCTCGCGGTCGATCCGCCAGGTGACCGTATCGGGGCCGAACACGCCGGCAACCGGCCCCGCCGCGTGAGCGCGGACCTGATCGAGAGCGGCTTCGAGATCGTTGCCGGACACCATCGTGAGGCCTGGATTGCGGCGGACCACCGACGATCCGCGAGGCCTGTGGCAATTCGATGAAGACGGACGCGCTCGCTATTCCGCCGCCATCGGCATGTCGTCCATGTGCTCGTGCAGCACCACGCCGGCGAGCGGATCGAATTCGCCGATCCACGGCTTGCGCGCCAATACCGCCTTCGTGTGCGCATAGCCAGCATGCCAGCGCCGCGTGATCCCGGACGGACTGAAGTCGATATCCTTGGTATGGGTCTCACGCTCGAGCTGCGGCGTCAGCAGCCGCACCACATGCATGCGGGTCGGGCAACCGTAGCTCGCCAGCTCACGCACCGCGGGGTCGTTGCGCTCGCTCTCGGGCAGCCGCGCCGCGAGCTGGTTGATGACATGACGCAGACGGTGGGCCTGCTGCTGGCGCACGATCTGGCTGGCGATCCGGCTGGAATATTGCACGTCCTTGTGCCGGTTCAGCACCTCCGCCATCGTGGTCGGTTCGGGCCCGACGGGATTCCACAGATGCACGGAGAAGATCAGCGAATTCCTGCGTGGATTGTCGTCGAACACCGCTTCCGTCGGCGTGTTCGACAGGATGCCCCCGTCCCAATAGAGCTCGCCGTCGATCCGCACGGCAGGGAAGGCCGGCGGCAGCGCACCCGACGCCATCACATGCTTCACCGTCAGTTCGCCGTCGCGGCTGTCGAAATAGCGCATTTCGCTGGTGCCGACATGAGCCGCGCCGACCGTGAGGCGCGGCGCGCAGCGATTGGCCAGATCGAAATCGACGAGCTCGTTCAACGTTTTCTCGAGCGGAACGGTCGAATAATAGCCCGCATGATCGGCACCCAGCGGATAGGAATCGCCGGCATGCGCCAGCGGATTGGGTCGGAAGAAACCTGGAATGCCGTGGGTCACGGTCGACCAATAGGCCAGCTTCTCGTTGAAGCCGGGAAACGCGGTGCGCCAGTCCCAGACCGGCTTCTGCTCCATCCGCTTCCAGAACTCCTTCAGGCGCGCCAGGCGGTGCTCGGGCGTGTTGCCGGCTATCAGACTTGCATTGATCGCACCGATCGAGGTGCCGATGATCCAGTCCGGCTCGATGCCGGCTTCGTGCAAGGCCTGGTAGACGCCGGCCTGATAGGAGCCGAGCGCGCCGCCGCCCTGAAGCGCCAGAACGACCTGCCCCGGCAGGTCCTTGCGCTGTATGTTGGTCTGCGTACCATTCATAAGTTGCTCCTGATCAGCTTGCACTGCCCGGGCATTCGTTGCCGACCGCGGCTTGTTGCGCCGGCTCATATTAGTGCGAGGTCCAGCCGCCGTCGACGGGCAGTGCGACGCCGGTGATCGAAGCCGCCGCCTCCGTCAACAGGAACACCGCGAGCGCGCCGAGCTCCTCGACGGTGGCAAAGCGCTTGTTCGGCTGCTGCGCGAGCAGCACGTCGCGGATCACCTGATCGCGGGAGATGCCGTGCGCCCTGGCCTGTCCCTCGATCTGCGCCTCGACCAGCGGCGTGTAGACGTAGCCGGGGCAGACCGCGTTGCAGGTGATGTCCTCTTCCGCAGTCTCCAGCGCCGTCACCTTGGTAAGGCCGACGATGCCATGCTTGGCGGCGACATAGGCTGCCTTGAACGGCGAGCCCACCAGACCATGCGCAGATGCGACATTGATGATGCGGCCAAAGCCGTTACGGCGCATCGCCGGCAGGGCGAGCCGCGTGGTGTGAAAGGCCGAGGTCAGGTTGATCGCGAGGATCAGGTCCCATTTGTCGACGGGAAACTGATCGAGCGGCGCGACGTGCTGGACGCCGGCATTGTTGACGAGGATGTCGAGCCGGCCAGATTGGGCGATCGTCGCCGCGATCATCTCGGCGATGGATTTCGGCTTCATCATGTCGGCCGGCGAGTAGCTCGCCTTGATGCCGAACTCGGCGGCGATCTGCTCCCGGGTCCGGCCGATCTCGCTGGCGACGCCAAGCCCGTTCAGCACGATGTCGGCGCCGGCCGCCGCCAGGGCGCGTGCGATACCGAGGCCTATTCCGCTGGTCGAGCCCGTGACCAGCGCCACCTTGCCCGCCAGCGCGCGGGCAGGTCGAGATGTCTGCGGCTTCAGCGCTACGGTCATGACGCGGTCTCCATTGGCAGTGACTGGGCTTTTTGCCCCTGCGCAGAAGGCTGGAGCATTGCCAGGCCCAACGGAAATACCGCCTGGCTTCCGAATCCATAGGCGCGCGCTATTGCGCACCGGATGTCATTCGACGGCGGATCCGATAAGATCGAGCTCATTCTCGCTGGGAGCCGATCCATGGAAATGCACCAGGTCCGCTATTTCCTCGCGGTGGCGCAGCTCTTGAATTTCACGCGCGCGGCCGAAGAGTGCAACGTCACGCAGCCGTCGCTGACGCGCGCGATCAAGCAGCTCGAAGCCGAGCTCGGCGGCGACCTGTTTCGCCGCGAACGTCCCGCGGCGCAATTGACGGAGCTCGGTCAGCGCATGCACCCGCTTCTGAAGCAGTGCTATGATGCCGCCGTCGGTGCGCGCTCGCTCGCCTCCTCGTTCAAGAGCGGCGAGGTCGGCGCGCTGCGCATCGCGCTGACGCATTCGATCGATCTGACCTTGCTGATTCCCCACCTCAACGAGATCAGGCGGCAGTTCAATCGGCTCGAACTGCGCTTCCTGCGCGGCACCAGCCGCGAGGTCGGTGAATTCCTGAAGAAGGGCGAGGCCGAGCTCGGCATCGCCGCCGAGATCGGCGAGACCTGGGACCGGCTCGACGTCTGGCCGCTGTTCACCGAGAGCTTCGAGCTCGTCATGGGCGAAGGACATCGGCTGGCCGGCCGCAGCAGCGTCGAGCTGGAGGATCTGCGCTCCGAACAATTGCTGAGCCGCACTTTCTGCGAGCACGCACGCCGCATCTCCGCGAGCCTGCGCGAGCACGGCATCCAGCATGGCCACGAAATCTCGAGCGAGCGCGACCTGGTCGAGCTGGTCGAAGCCGACATCGGCGTCGCCATGGTGCCGCACACTTCGCCCCTGCCGGAGAGGCTGACGCGCGCCGCGGTCACCGGCCTGGATGCCCGGCGCACCGTCAACCTTTACGGTGTGGCCGGCCGGCAGCGCACGGCCGTCGCCAACGCCGTGATGCGCATGCTGCGCGCCGCCGACTGGCGGGAGATCGCGGGGTAATATTGTGAAAGATCGCCGACGCTCTTCCTTCCCCCTTGCGGGAGAAGGTGGCCCGACGAGCACTAATTCTCCCGGCTCGCGCTCTCCAGGGCCGCGAGCAGGTCGTCGATCTCCATGCGCTTGCGGAAATCGGGATCGACGAAGCGCGCCTTCACGATGCCGTCGCGGCCGACCACGAACACCGCCGGGATCGGCAGCATCCAGCCGTCATTGCCGTGGAATCTCGCCATATCCTGATAGGACAGCAGCTGCTGGATCTCAGCGC
>JAEYTQ010000521.1 GCA_023433965.1 Pseudomonadota bacterium
AAATAGTCCGAGGCGAAGAACAGGTTCTTGCCCCAGTCGAAGCCGAGCCAGCGCACGTCGGCCTGGATGGAATCGATATATTCCTGCTCTTCCTTGTCCGGGTTGGTGTCGTCGAAGCGCAGCTGGCAGCGTCCCGGAAACTCCTGGGCAATGCCGGAGTTGAGGGCGATCGACTTGGCGTGGCCGATATGCAGATAGCAGTTCGGCTCCGGCGGGAACCGGGTCACGATCTCCTTGTACTTGCCCTGGTCGAGGTCGGCCTGGATGATGTCACGAATGAAATCGCGCCCAACCTCAGCTGCCACCGGTTCTGTCATCACCAAAATCCTGTCGGGAAATCAGCGGTCCTTCTGCCAAATTCGCGTGGCCGCGCCAAGAGCTTAAGCAGGGGCTGCCAAGGCCGCCGTCGCCCTTTAGTTATGCCCCGTTCCTGCTATACACCACCGCCTCCAATGCATAGGCCCTGCCAAGAATGACCGATTCCGTCGTCACCCGCTTTGCCCCCTCGCCGACCGGCTTCCTCCACATCGGGGGCGCCCGCACGGCGCTGTTCAACTGGCTCTATGCGAAAAAGCACGGAGGCAAGATGCTGCTGCGGATCGAGGACACCGACCGGGAGCGCTCCACGGAGGCGGCAATCGGCGCCATCCTTGACGGGTTGAAGTGGCTCGAACTCGGCTGGGACGGCGAGGTCATCTATCAGTTCGCCCGCGCCGCCCGCCACCGCGAGGTCGCCGAGCGGCTGCTCGCGGACGGCAAGGCCTACCGCTGTTACGCAACCGCCGAGGAGCTCGCCGCCATGCGCGAGAAGGCGCGCAGCGAGGGCCGCACCCGCCTCTATGATGGCATGTGGCGCGACCGCGATCCCGCGACGGCACCCAATGACGTCAAGCCCACCATCCGCCTGCGCGCGCCGCAGACCGGGGAGACCGTGATCGAGGACCAGGTCCAGGGCCGCGTGGTCTGGCAGAACGAGAACCTCGACGACCTCGTGCTTTTGCGCGGCGACGGCAACCCGACCTACATGCTCGCCGTGGTGGTCGACGACCACGACATGGGCGTCACCCATGTGATCCGCGGCGACGACCATCTGATCAACGCCGCGCGCCAGAAGCAGATCTACGATGCGATGGGCTGGGCGCTGCCGAGCATGTCCCACATCCCTCTCATCCACGGCCCGGACGGCTCGAAACTGTCCAAGCGGCACGGCGCGCTCGGCGTCGATGCCTACCGCGCCATGGGCTATCTGCCGGCGGCGCTGCGCAACTACCTCGTCCGGCTCGGCTGGAGCCACGGCGACCAGGAAATTTTCTCGACCGAGGAAATGATCGCAGCATTCGACCTCGCCAGCGTCGGCCGCGCCGCCGCCCGCTTCGATTTCGCCAAGCTGGAAAACCTCAACGGTCACTACATCCGCCACGCCGACGATCAAGCCCTCGTGAAGATGTTCGAGGATGTGCTCGACCACATCGTGCCGGGCCGCGACGAGATCAAGGCCAAGTTGAACGACACCACGCGCGCGCAGCTCGTGAAGGCCATGCCGGCCCTGAAGGAGCGCGCCAAGACGCTGATCGAGCTGATCGACGGGGCGCATTTCATCTTCGCCGACCGGCCCCTGGCGCTCGATCCCAAGGCGCAGGCGCTGCTGACGCCCGAGAACCGCAAGCTGATCGGCCAGCTACATTCCGCGCTGGAGAAAGTCGAGACGTGGAGCGGCGCCACCACGGAGGCGGCGCTGCGCACCTTTGCCGAGGAAAATAGTCTCAAGCTCGGCGCCGTGGCCCAGCCGCTCAGGGCGGCACTCACCGGACGGACGACGTCGCCTGGTATATTTGAGGTTCTGGACGTGCTGGGACGCCAGGAGAGCCTCGGCCGGCTTAAGGATCAGTCTACGACGTAAGTCGATCATGCGTGCGGCGATCTTGCAGCGCACACAGCAATAATATACCCATCTCCCCGTACATTCTGGAACTTCCGGCCTGCCCCCATGATCTTCCCAGGGGCCTCCGGCTCCGGCCCGTTTCACCACACATCGGGGACCTACGATGGACGCAAAACCAAGCAACAAGACCGCCACGCTGACGGTCGGCAACAAGAATTACGATCTTCCGATCCTCAGCGGCAGCGTCGGGCCTGATGTCATCGATATCGGCAAGCTCTACGGTCAGTCCGGCCTGTTCACCTACGATCCGGGCTTCACCTCGACCGCGAGCTGCCAGTCCAAGATCACCTATATCGACGGCGACGCAGGCGTGCTGGAGTACCGCGGCTATCCGATCGAGCAGCTCGCCGAGCACGGCGACTTCCTGGAGACCTGCTACCTCCTGCTCTACGGGAATCTGCCGACCGCCGCGCAGAAGAAGGATTTCGACCACCGCGTGACCCATCACACGATGGTGCACGAGCAGATGGCCCGCTTCTTCCAGGGCTTCCGCCGCGACGCGCACCCGATGGCGATCATGGTTGCCGCGGTCGGCGCGCTCGCCGCGTTCTACCACGACTCCACGGACATCAACGACCCGAAGCAGCGCATGATCGCCTCCATGCGCATGATCGCGAAGATCCCGACGCTGGCAGCGATGGCCTACAAGTACACCGTCGGCCAGCCTTTCGTTTATCCGAAGAACTCGCTGGGCTTTGCCGAAAACTTCCTGAACATGTGCTTCGCGGTGCCTTGCGAGGACTACAAGGTCAGCCCGGTGCTCGCCGATGCGCTGGAGAAGATCTTCATCCTGCACGCCGATCACGAGCAAAACGCCTCGACCTCGACGGTGCGCATCGCCGGCTCCTCCGGCGCCAATCCGTTCGCCTGCATCGCGGCGGGCATTGCCTGCCTCTGGGGTCCGGCGCATGGCGGCGCCAACGAGGCCGCGCTCAACATGCTCTACGACATCGGCACGGTCGACAAGATCCCCGAGTTCATCGCCAAGGTGAAGGACAAGAACTCCGAGGTCCGCCTGATGGGCTTCGGTCACCGCGTCTACAAGAACTACGATCCGCGCGCCAAGATCATGCAGAAGATGTGTCACGCCGTGCTCAAGGAGATGGGCCATGGCGACGATCCGATGCTGAAGGTGGCGCTCGAGCTCGAGAAGATCGCGCTCAGCGACCAGTACTTCATCGACCGCAAGC
>JAEYTQ010000719.1 GCA_023433965.1 Pseudomonadota bacterium
CGCCGGCGCAGGTGTCGAGCGCGCGGCTGTCGTTACGGTCGTCGAACACGCCGAGCACGTGGATGTCGGAATCCTCCTGCGCCTTCAGCGCCTCGACCAGCTGCTCGCCGTTGCTGTCGGAGCCGACGATGATGGTGCGGCGGTCGAGCCGGCCCTGGCGCGCCCAGCCGCGCACCATCTGGCGCAGCACCAGCCGCGAGGCCATCAGCGCCGCGAGCCCGAGGACATAGAAGGCCGCAAGCCAAAGCCGCGACATCTCGCTGCCGAACTTGGCGAAGAACGAGATGCCGATGAACAGCAGGAAGACGAACGACCAGGACGAGATCATCCGTGTCATCTGCCGCAGCTGGCCGCGGAACAGCTGCACCTGGTAGATATCGGAGGCCTGGAAGCAGACGACGGCGGCGACCGCGACCGCGACGACCTGCGCGGGATAGATCCAGCTGAAGGCGCCAGCGAGCGGCATGACATAGCCGAAATAGAGCGCGATGCCGACGAAGCTCAGCAGCGCGAAGTCGGCGAGGCGAACGAAGCCCGCGATCACGATGGGCGAGTAGGCGCGGGCGACCTTCTGGTTGACGACTTCGAGCGCGGCGGGCGACAGCCGGCGCCGGCGCTCGACGAAAGGTTGGTCAGCGGGCTTCGCCGCAGCGCTGGTCGCGGCGTCGAGCATCGAGCGTGCGTTGAGCGGTTCCACGGGCGTCCACGTCCATTCCAAAACCCGCGGCACGGCCTTGCGCGCCCGGGCAAGCATCCCCTGGCGCCCGGATTATCGGACAAATCGGAAGATTTTCTAAAGCGGGCTTAAGGATGGTTAATGATTGGCAAATGCGTCGCGATAACCGGCGAGCACGCCCTCGACCATTGCGGCTTGCGAGAAGTGCGCCGAGATGCGCTCGCGCAAAGACACTGCACGCTGCGCGGTCGTCTGCGGATCGTCGAGTGCCGCGGCGATCGCCTCCGCCATGGCTTCGGAATTGCTCGGCGCGAACAGGGCAGGGCTTTCGACGCCGAAGATCTCCGGAATGCCGCCGATGCGGGATGCGATCATGGGAATGCCGGCGGCGCCCGCTTCGATCACGACATAGGGCATGGAGTCGCCGCGCGAGGGGACGACCAAAAGCCGGCCTTTGGAGAAGCCGTAGCGCGCCTTGACGTGGCCGATGAAGCGGATCGCGCCGGTGAGGCCGAGCCTTTCGACCTGAGCCTTCAATGCGGCCGTCTCCTCGCCGTCGCCGCCGAGGGTCAGCGTGACCTTCCTGCCGCTTTCGTGCAGGCGCGCCACGGCATCGACCAGGAGATCCGCCCCCTTGATGTGCCTGAACTCGCCGACATAGCAGAGGTCGGTGGCATCTTCCGCCGTGACGACGGGCTCGAACTCCTCGGGCGTGACACCGTTGAAGACGCAACGCACCACGCCCTTGGGCGTGCCGACGATGCGTTGATAGGTGTCGCGCGCAAACGCGCTCTCGAACAGGAACAGGTCCGTCGCATCCATCAGCGCGCGCTCGAGACGCGCGTAAAACTCGCCCTTGAACGTGTTGAGCGGATAGTGCAGCGAACCGCCATGCGGGGTGTAGATGCGGATGGTGTCGTTGGAGCGCCGTCGCATGCGGACGAAGGCGCCGGCCTTGGCGCCGTGGCCGTGCATCACGTCGGGCGCGAGCGCGGCAATCAGCCGCCGCATGCGAAGCCAGACCAGGACATCGTCAGGTGAGGGTTCGCGACGAATGGCCATGCGGTGCACGCCGAGCTTCAGCCGTGGCGCGAGCTCAGCGAGCGCCTTGTCGGCGCGCTCGCCGCCCGTGAGGCTGTCGGCGAGGATGCCGACATGATGGCCGCGGTCGACCTGGCCATTGGCGAGGTCGAGGATGTGGCGGAAGATTCCGCCGACTGGAGCGCGCACGGCGTGCAGGATGCGAAGCGGTCGATCTGGAGAGGGGGGCATGTCAAAACCAGCTCGACGGCAACTGCCGCACAATCCTCACGAAATAATCGAGATGGATTAAGCGGGCTCGTGGTTAACAAACGGTGACGACCACGTGCGCGCGAATGGCGCAAGCCGCGATTAACCCAGCGGCAACCTTAATGGAGTGTAATCGCCGGGGTTGAGGTAGAGTCGCAGCGTTGCCCTGCGGGAGTGTTCGATGCGTTTAGCGTTCTGGCGTGCCGGCAAGGACAAGGCGGTGATCGCGCGGGCGGTCCCGAAGCCGAAAGCCAAAGCCGCGGCCGCGCCCAAGGTCGAAGCAAGGGCCGATGCCGAGGTCGAAGCCAAGGTCGTTGCAAGTCCCGCTGCAAGTCCCGTTGCCGCGAAACCGGCGCAGATCGAATCCGGGGACATCGATCTGCACGCGCTCGGTGCGGCATTGGCGCGCAAGCGCCGCTGGATCATCGTGCCGACAGTGCTGGCGCTGGTCGCGTCCCTCGCAATCGTCAATTTCATCACGCCCCGCTACAAGTCCGAAGCGCGCATCCTGATCGACGGCCGCGAAAACGTGTTCCTGCGCCCGAACGGCGATCGCGTCGAGGAGCGCCAGGCGCTCGATGCCGAGGCCGTCACCAGCCAGGTGCAACTGGTGCTGTCGCG
>JAEYTQ010000821.1 GCA_023433965.1 Pseudomonadota bacterium
GGCCTTTTCGTGGACATGTTCTTCATCCTGTCCGGCTTCGTGATCTCCTACTCCTATCCGTCCGACGCGCGCGGGCTGCGCGGCTATTCGCGCTTCATGATCCGACGCATCGCGCGGATCTACCCGCTGCACCTGCTCAGCCTGCTCGTGTTCGTGGTGCTGATCGGCGTCGGCTTGGAGCGCACGGCGCGATCCACCTCGCTGGACTTCGTCTACAACCTCCTGCTGGTCCAGGCCTGGGGCGTCACCGATCATCTCAGCTTCAATTCGCCCTCCTGGTCGATCAGCGCGGAATTCTTCTGCTATCTGATCTTTCCGCTGTTGATGCTGCTGGCCCGCAAGGTGCAGCCGCTCGTGTTCGGCGCCATCGTGGCGGCGCTCTATCTGGTCCTCGCCCACGGCCATCTGCCGATCTGGCAGGAACGATCGCAGATGTACGGCGCCAACTACGACTACGGCATGCTGCGCGCCCTGCCGAGCTTCTTGAACGGCATCCTGCTCGCCATCCTGTTCCGGATGTCGGGCCCCTACCGCCGCAAGCCCGTGTTGTTCGCCGGGATCGGCGTGTTCGGTCTCTCGGTGCTCGTCCTCAACGTCTTCGCCAAGCCGGACCTCGCCATCCTGCTGTTCTCCTGCGCCATCCTGCTCACCGCGGTCGGCGAAAGCGCCTTCAAGGAGATTCCGGGCGCGCGCCTCCTCGGACGGCTCGGCAATACCTCATACGCGATCTACATGCTGCACGACGCTGTCCTCATCGCCGGCTTCAAGCCGCTGTGGAGCTGGCTCGCGCTGCGACCGGATCAATTCGGCCTGTTCGCCCTGGCATGCTGTGCGGTTCTCACCATCGTCGCGGATCGCACCTACGCCTATTTCGAGAATCCCGCCCGTCGCCTCATCAATCGCTGGGCCGCCATCGGCGCTACGTCCCCGCGCAAGGCGCCGCCGATCGCGGCCGAACCCGCCCTACGCTTCGACAACACCGAGCGCGCGGTCAACTGACGCGCTGTGGGCGGCAAGGAGGCGTCAGGCCACCTTGCCGTCGGCTTTCGGTGCCATCCGGACCGCGCTATCGCCCAGCAGCGGGGCAATGTTGGCGCGGGCCAAAGCCATGACACCCGGCAGGGCCTGGCGCACCTGGTCGCGGGCGGCATCGTGCGCTCCGAGGAAGTGCAGCAGGAACTTGTCGAAGCTGTCTTCGACGAGAAACTGAGCCGGCGAGAGCAACAGCTGCTCGCTGATGCCGAAATGCGCGAACAGGCCCTGGAACTTGTCCTGATAAGTGATCGCCGCCACCGGCGTTCCCTGCCCGAGCGCAGCAATCGCCAGATGCATGCGACCCGTGATCACGCCGTCGACCAGACCGACGACGGCCTTGATCTCGCCGGCCGATAGCGTCTGAGGGACATGATGTACGCGCTCGCCGAGCATGGGCTTCAACCGCTCGGCCAGCGGCCGCAGGCAGTTGTCGTCGGCGATCTCCGGGCGGTAGTCGTGTGCAAGCAGCAACCAGCTTGCATCCTGCTCACCCGCCAGACGTTCCATGGCGGACGCGGCAAGCTCGATCATCTTCCGCAGCTTGGCCGGCTCCCGCGTCTTGAACAACATCGGATGGATGTTGAAGACGAAGACCTTGCGGCCCTGCTCGCGCTGCCGTGCGATCGTGGCCGCGATCTGCTTCACCGCCGCGGTGTCCGCGCGCGGTGTCAGCATGAAGGCGGCGTCGGCGACGAGATGGGCGCGCTTGCGGGCGAATTCGTCGAAACGCCGAAGCGAGATCGCATCGCGCAGATTGAGGACCACGCCGGGATCGAGCAGCCGGAACACTTCGTGCAGCGCCCTGGCGGGACGAGAGTTGAAACTGAAGCCGAGCACGCTGACCTTGGTGCCAAAGGCGGCCATCAGGTCGGCGACCAGCAGCATGCGCGCGGCATCCACCGGAGAATAATAGCCGTCGAGCACGTCGGCCCCGAGCACCACGGCGAAATCCGGACGAGTGATAGAGAGTTCCTGCGCGACCGCCTCGTAGGAGAACGGCTGCCTCCAGATCTCGAGCGGCTTGAAACCCATGGCCCGCACCTCCGCGCTCGCAGCACCGGTGGCGGTGACGATGTAGGTTTCGATGTCCGGATACGTCCGTCTCATCTCGCCGACGGCGGCTTCGATCATCGCCTCGTCGCCGCGCGACTGATGAACGCTCCAGGGATCGGAGGGAAGCACCACCAGCCGGCGCGGATCGTTACGCGGTGCGGCATTGACGCCGACGTCCTTCCGGACGATCTGCCATCTGCGCAACTCGAGGAGGTCGACCGCCAGGGGCGTGTTCTTTGCGCTGTTGAACCAGCCTCGGAGATGCCTGCGCACGGGTACGGGGATCAGTTGCTTCACGTCGTTCTCCTCGTCTCACTCAGGCGGTCGCGCCGCGCTTCACGACGAAATCGATCAGCGAGAACAGCTGCTTCCGCCAGAGCAGCAGAATGCATATCAGATAGGTCGCGCCGAAACATGACGACAGCAGCCCCATGCGCAGATAGGGGTTCATGTCCGGCGTCGCATGGCGACACAGCACGACCGCGCCGTAAGCCAGAACGATGGCACACAGGCAGCCCGCGATCGGACGCAGAAACTGGGTCCAGCTCAGGCCAAGCAGCCGGAGCGCCAGCGCGAAGGTCACGGGCGTCACCACGAGCTGCGCGAACGCGAAGATCGTCGCCAGCTGGCCGATGTCGCGCGAGGGAAGCAGGAACATCGCGGGCACGACCACACAGAATTTGAGGATGTTCAGCGCGAAGACGTAATTCGGCTTGCCCAGCGCGCCGAAATAGGCGCTGTTGACGAACTGCACCGTCTGGATCGCCCCGACCAGCATCAGCGGTCTCATCACCATTTCGCTGCCGCTCCATTTCGCGCCGAACAGCAGCAGGGAAAACTCCGGCGCGATCGCCGCGAGCAGCACGAAGATGGGAGATCCGATCAGCGCTCCGAGGCTGACGCTGCGAAGGTAGGCGCCTGCGATCCGGTCGCGCTCGTGCGCGATCCTGGACAGCGCACTCAAGGCGACGTCCATCACGGCCTGGGTGAGCAGCTGCATCAGGATGATGTAGACCCGCGCCCCGACCGTATAGATGCCGAGCGCCGCGACGCCGTAGAGCGACAGGATGATCATGTCGATGGTGCGAACGATGGCGAAATCCAGCAGCCGGTTCGACACGACATGGATGCTGTAGCCGGAGAGCTCGCGAAAGCTCTTGGAATCGTAGCCGCGCATCGGCAGCCATCGCGGCTGGCTCCAGAGCCACAAGCCGCTGATCGCGCTCTGGACGACCACCTGGATCACGAGGCTGAGAGCGCCGAAGCCGGCAAAGGCGCAGGCGATGCCCACGACGCCGGAGATGGCGGTTGCCACCATGGTCCTGACCGCGAGCACGCGAAAATCCATCTGGCGCTTGTAGAGCGCCTCCTGAAACAGCGTCGCCGTGCCGATCGGAAGAGCAAGGCTCGCCGCCGTCAACAGCGGCGCAAGGCCTTTCACGTCGAACCAATGCTCGATATCCGTGGCCAGCAGCGCGATCAGGATCGCCAGAATCGCCGACGCCGCAAACGAGCAGAAGAAGGGTAGCGTCACGTCGGCCGGCTCGAGCGTGCGCCGCTGGATCAACGCCTCGCCGAAGCCGAATTCGGCGACGGAGCTCAGAAGCAGCAGGATGAAGGCGACGAGCGCGGCAAGACCGAAATCCGCGGGATTGAGCAGCCGCGCCAGCACCAGGAACAGGACGAACGACAGCGCTCGGCCGCCCCAATTCTGTGCAAGCGACCAGAACAAGGCCATCACGACCTGATGTTGTTTGCCCTGCGTGGCGCCCATCAACAATTCGACCCAATTCCGACAGATCCAACCACAATCGCAGACTAGACGTGACGCACGATGCTGCCGCGACGACACCAACTCCGATCATGCGGAGGACTGATTGCTCGCTGCTTGCGACGGAGTGATGGCAATCAGATGAGTGCCGTCACGATTCCGCTTTAGAGTGGAAGTGAGTTCAAATCGTGGACTACACTCCGATCACCCTTTGCGAAGTGATGCAAAATGGATGCCTTGACGAATTCGCCCGCCCCGCGTTCTCTCCGCAGCTCCAGGCGGTTGCGCGTAGCCATCTATGCACCGCATTTTGCGGAATACTCCTATCGGCTGGCGGCGGGATTGGCGCAGCATTGCGACGTCCGCCTCGTGCTCAACCGCAAGGATGCCAACCAGCAATGGGAACTGGCCGATATCGCCGTGGCCGCGGCGTTCGAGACACGGATCCGCGACCTCAGCCTGCGTCGCGGCGGCGTGCTCGGCATCCCGGCCTCCTTCCTCGACATAATATCGTTTCGTCCGGACGTGATTCATTGTCACGAAGTTCCGGAGATCTACACGTCCAGGCTGATCCAGCTGCTTCGTCCGTTCGGCATTCCGCTGGAGCTCACCGTCCACGATGCCATCCCGCATTCGGAAGGCGGCTCCGGAACGTCGCCGCGCGAGGATGCGTGGCGCGAGCGCATGCGCGCGGCCGCGTCGGTGGTGACCACGCACGGCGAGAGCTGCATCGCCGATTTTCGCCGCGCCTCGCCCGACTTCAAGGGCAAGACGGTCTCCAGCATGCACGGCGTGCTCATGGTTCCACCGGCCGGACGTGCCGTCACCGAGCCCGAATCCGCACGCATCCTGTTCTTCGGACGGATGTGGGCCTACAAGGGCCTGGACGTCTTCATCGATGCGATCGACATGCTGGCTCAACGCGGCGTGGCGCATGAGGCGATCGTTGCGGGCCGCGGTCCCGAGATGACCCGGCTCGGCTCGCGGATGGAAACGATGCCGACGGTCAAGACCATCAATGCCTACATTTCGCCCGCCGATACCGGGCGGCTGTTTCAATCTGCCGCAGTGGTTGCCCTGCCCTACAAGGATGCGACGCAGAGCGGCGTGCTGGCGTCCGCCTACGGCAACTCCCGGCCCGTCGTTGCCAGCGCCACCGGCGGCATTCCCGACGTCGTGACGGACGGCGT
>JAEYTQ010000824.1 GCA_023433965.1 Pseudomonadota bacterium
AGCCAGCCCTTGGCAATCGCCGCCTGGCCGCGCTCGAAGTGTAAGCCGGAGAGTGTGACGGCGTCGACGACAGCCGGCGGCACTTTGCCGGCCCTGATATGGGCGGCAACCGCGCGAGCCAAAACAGGAACGGCTGCATCGGCCTTGCCGGTGCACTGCAGAGCCAGCGCCCACTGGTGCAAGTCGGCGCCATCGAGGGAATCGGCGATATCGGCCGTCTCGAACAGCGCTGCGGCTTCGTCCCAGGCTTGCGCGACAGCGGCGCGTCGCGCTTGCGCCGGCACATCCTCGGCTTGCTCCTCCGTCCCTTGGGAAACGGCAACCTGCGGCTCCGAGGCACCTTCGATACAGAAACGATATCCCCTGCCCGGCACATTCCGGATGGCGGCATCCATGCCGCCCTTGCGCAGCACGCCGCGCAGCATGCTCACCGCCCGCTGCAGCGAATTGTCCGTGACGGTTACGTCTGGCCAGAGGGTATCGAGCAGCTCTTCCTTGGTGACGACCCGATCCCGGTTGCGCGTCAGGTAGACCAGCAGATCAAACACACGCGGCTGCAACGCAACGTCCCGCTGCGCATGGATCAGCGCACGGCCCTCTTCATCGAGCTCAAAGGGTCCAAACCTGAGGGTCATATCGTTGAGTCCAGGCAGCCCGGAAAAGGTTCAGACAAGGATCAGGCAATGATCAGCCCGCGGTAAGGACGGTCAGTACCGGCCACGCCTATAGCTCCTCACGGCCTTGGGTCGCTCCCGACCCGTTAGGCAACAACCCCTGAGGAGATGTCTGATGGAACTCTATGTCATTCGCCGTCCGAGCGCCTGGGCAAACCTGAGCGAACTGGAAGCCGCCGGCGCGAAGTCCGCGCAGATCGGCAACGAGCAGATGTCCGACCGCGTTCGCTGGATCCGCAGCTATGTGGTCCATGAGGCCGACGGCCGCATCGGCACCTTCTGCATCTATGAAGCGCGCGACGGGGAGTCGATCCGCGAGCATGCACGGCGCGCCGGCATGCCCGGCGAGGAATTTTACAAGGTCGCCACGACCGTGGTCGTTCGCGGCGATCCCACCCCGCAGGCGGCCGCTGCCGAATAGCAGACCAGCGCGGGCGCCGTCATCGAACTCGATTGCGTGAAAGGATATGGAATGTCCATTCAGTCTCAGGCGCCGCCCGCACTGAGCCCGTCGCAGCGATATCTCGCCGGCATCCTGCTGCGGCTACGTCGGCTCATCAATCGGTCTGTCGCCAGCATGCTGGCGAACCGCGAGAAGGCGGCCATGCAGTTCGCGGACGGTTACCGCCGGCGCGCCGCTGCGGGCGACGACGCCAAGGTTCGAGACGCGCGTCACCACCAGGAAGCGTGCGTATCCAGCAAGAGTTTCGATTCGAGGACATCGTCATGAATTTCTTCTTTCAGCCTCGGGCTTGCCAAGCCGAGGCCTCCGATCCCAAGAGGTTCAAGGATTTCAGGCCCAGAGCCGCAGCGCTGGCGATCGGCGCGGTGGGCGCTGCGATGATGTTGCTTGTTCTGGCTTCGGCTGCAACGACGTTCGGCGACCATCGCGACGAGGGCGGTAGCGTCGGCGCAAGTGTCCGGAAAGGCATCGGCAAATGCAAGGCAGCGAGTGCCCCGGCAGCCTCTGCAATGTAACGAGGATCTGGCCTGGTCCTGATCCGGAATAGAACCTGCGCACCCGCATCTCGGCCGGCGCGAGTGCATGGTTTGAACGCGCTTCTCTAGCGCTTATTCCAATCGATGATCCGGCTCGGATCAGCGTCGAACTCCATGCTGCAGAACGTGCCGCCCTGGAAATAGTCGCCGACCGGATCCGGCTTCTGCTTGGCCTGCTCAGCCATCGCGTGCTCGCGGAAGTCCTCGGCGCGGCCGGTCGGGCGATAGCCGAGCTCGTAGGCTCGATGGTTGTCCCACCAGGCGCGCTCGTTGAAGGAAGCGCCGTAGAAGATCTCGAAGTGAATGTCGGGATGGTCGAGCCCGATGCGGCAGAGCTGCACGAGATCCTCGGGCTTGAGCCAGATCGAGAGCCGGCGCTGGTCGAGCGGCACGTCGCCGAAATTGCCGATGCGCAGGCACGTCACCTGCATCCCGTGCTTGTCGGCGTAGAGCGCGCCGACCGCCTCGCCGAACACCTTGCTGACGCCGTAGCGGCTGTCGGGCCGTGCGGTGACGTCGGTGCCGATCCTGTGGTGGCGCGGATAAAAGCCGACAGCGTGGTTCGACGAGGCGAACACCACGCGCTTGACGCCCTTGCGGTAGGCCGCCTCGAACAAATTGTAGCAGCCGATGATGTTGGCCTGGAGGATCTGATCCCAGCTGCCTTCGACCGAATAGCCGCCGAAATGCAGGATGCCGTCGACGCCCTCGCAGATCGCTTCGCATTGCGCGAGATCGCCGAGGTCCGCGGCCTTGAACGTCTCGTTGGCGCCGAGATCGGCCGGCGGCCTGATGTCGGAGAGCAGCAGATCCGGATAGATCGGCGGCAGCAGTTTCCGCAGGCTGGTGCCGATTCCGCCGGAAGCTCCCGTCATCAAGATGCGCGCCATGTCGTCCCTCGCCTATGCTGACCGATTTGCGGTCACGTGTCTCCAATGATAGCAGGATTGTCCAGAGGGAACGAAACGAGAGAACCGACATGAATGAGGCATCGTCCCGCACCCAGGAACGGCCGGGCTGGCAGCCGGCGAGCTATTATCCCGATCCGGCCATCCACGCGCTCGATTCCCGCTTCGAAAAATACTGGCTGAAATTGTCGGCTGTGGAGCGCCTCGCGACCGGCCTGCGCTGGGCCGAGGGGCCGGTGTGGTTCGGCGACGGGCGCTATCTCTTATGCAGCGACATCCCCAATCAGCGCATCGTCAAATGGGAGGAGGAGACCGGCGCGGTCAGCGTGTTCCGCAAGCCCTCCAATTTCGCCAACGGCAATACGCGCGACCGCCAAGGCCGGCTCGTCACCTGCGAGCACGGCGGGCGCCGCGTCGTGCGCACCGAATATGACGGCAGCATCACGGTGCTGATGGATCAATTCAACGGCAAGCGGCTGAACTCGCCGAACGATGT
>JAEYTQ010000826.1 GCA_023433965.1 Pseudomonadota bacterium
CAGGAAGATGCGCCAGTCCTCTTCGGTCTGGTTCCAGTGCGCTTCTGTCGAGAGCGCGAGCCCGGCCATCGCATCCTGTTCGGAGAGTTCGATGACGGGCGGGCCGTCAGTACCGTCCATCGCGCACCTCGTATTTGGTGGGCTTGCCGAGGCTCGGCATGGCGCGGGACACCCAGTCCGCGGTCCAGGCGATCAACTGCTCGGTGTCGACGACCGGCAGGCCGAACAGTTCGACCGCCTTGGATGTGTCGGTCAGCCAGGCCGTCGGCTCTTCCTTGCCGGTCAACACCGGTGCGCGGCCGAACCTTGCGCCGAATTTTTCGGCGAGGTCGCGCACAGCGAGGATCTCGTGGCCGCTGACATTGATTGGTGAGGTCGGCGTCGTGCAGTGGGCGAGGCAGCGCAACGCCTGCGCCGACGCATCACCCTGCCAGATGAAATTGACATGGCCGAGGCTGACGTCGATCGGCGAACCATTGAGCACCTTCGTCGCGATGTCGTGCAGCACGCCGTAGCGCATGTCGATCGCGTAGTTGAGGCGGAACAGCCGGCCCGGCGTTCCGAACTTGCCCGAGAAATACTCGAACATCCGCTCGCGGCCGACGCAGGACTGGGCGTATTCGCCGGGCGGGTTCGGCGCCATGTCCTCGGGCGAGCCTTTGCCGTCGACGGGAACGAAGGGGTAGACGCAGCCCGTCGAGAACGCCACGATGCGCGAGGCGGGGAAGGCCTGCGCGACCAGCGCCGGGACGTGCGCATTCATCGCCCAGGTCAGCGAAAGATCGCCCTCGGCGCCGAACTTGCGTCCGGCCATGAAGACGATGTTCGGCGTCTTCGGCAGCGCCGCGATTGCCTTCTCATCCATCAGGTCGCAGTTGATGGTTTCGACCCCGCGCGCGTGCAGCCAGTCCTTCACGCTCGCGTCGCTGAAGCGTGCCACGCCGATGACGCGGCGATCGGGCGCGGCGGCCTTGGCGAGGCCCGCCAGCGTCGGCCCCATCTTGCCGGCGACGCCGAGGACCATGATGTCGCCCTCGATCTTGGCGAGGTCATCGATCAGGGCCTGCGTCGGTCGGCACAAGAGCTCGTCGAGCGCAGCAATGTCAGGGATGGTCTTCGGCAGCGTCTGGCGGGTGAGCAGCATGGGTTGGTCCCTGGTTCTAGTTCTGCCTGGCGTCGCCGACCACGAACATGCGTTCGAGGGCCAGCACCAGGCCGTAGAGAGCGACGCCGAGCAAGGTCAGCAGCACGACGGCCATCACCATCGCGGGCGTGTCCAGCGAGGACTGCACCTGGATCATGAGGTAGCCGAGCCCGCGCTCGGAGGCGATGAACTCGCCGACGATGGCGCCGGCGACCGCGAGGATGGCGCCGACCTTCATGCCGGAGAAGATGTAAGGCAGCGATCCCGGCAGCTGGATCTTGCGGAACAGGGTCTAGCGCGAGCCGCGCAGCGATTTGACGAGGTCGAGCAGGTCCGGCTCGACCTCGCGCAGGCCGCGCGCGGTGGTGAGCAGGATCGGGAAGAAGCAGATGCTGAAGGCGATCAGGATGTTCGGCACGATGCCGTAGGAGAACCAGACGATGAAGAGCGGTCCGAGCGCGACCTTCGGGATCATGTTCAGCGTCACGAACAGCGGCAGCAGCACCAGGCTCAGCAGCGGCGCCCAGCTGAAGATCACCGCGAGCGTGACGCCGACGACCGCGCCGAGCGCGAAGCCCCCGAGGATCTCGACCGCCGTCACCAGCGTGTTGGTGCCCCAGGCATAGCCGGCGGTTCCAAGCGTCTGCACGGTGGCAAGCGGCGAGGGAAGGATGAATTTCGGCACCTGGAACGCGTCCACCGCGACCTGCCAGATCGCGAGAACGGCGAGGTGCACGATCACGACGACTGCAAAGCTCCGTGCCCCGTCTCCTGCCACCGACCGCTCCCTGTTGCCTGCCGCCACCCTGCAGCAGCTCCCGAGCCTAGCCGGCCTTGCGAGAAGTTTCAACCAGTTGGTTGATTAAGGCCGGAGCGAATGCAGCACGAGGTCGGCGACGTGGCGGCGCCGGGCGCGCCGCTGAGTCCGGCTCGACAAGTCCTTGCCGAAGATCGCCGACAATGTCGGCGTGTTGGAGAAGAAGAAATAGCTGAGGCCGGCAATGGAGATATAGAGCTGGACGGGGTCGATCCCCTTGCGGAACACGCCCGACCGCACCCCCTCGTTCAGGATGTGGGAGACGCTTCGCACGAGCGGCGAGTGCATTGCTTCCAGCCGTGTCGAGCCGCGGACGTGGCGGGCGCCGCCGCGGTTCTCGTCGTTCAAGAGCACGATGAAATCGGGGTTTTCCGCGAGGTGATCGAACGAAGCTTCGATCAGCTTGCGGATCGCCTGCTCCGGCGGCAGGCCTTCGAGTTTCAGCCTGCGCTCTTGCTCGCGAATGTCCTCGTAGACCCATTCGAGCACCGCGAGATAGAGCGCGTCCTTGTCGCCGAAATAGTGGTAAACGAGCTGCTTGTTGACCCCGGCGCGCTCGGCGATCTCGTCGACGCGGGCGCCGGCAAAGCCGTGCCGGGCAAATTCCCGGCGGGCTGCGGTCAGCAGTTTCTTGCGGGTGGCGACGGGGTCGCGGCGCTGCGGCACGGTGTCGCCAGATCGTTTTCCGGACATTTCCAACCAAACAGTTGACAATTTGAGGGCGGGCTTGTTGCATTGGTATCCTCACATGGGGAGAGCGACAAGCCGGGTCGCGGCAACGAGGAGAGATGCGATGAAGCGTTTGCAGGCGGCTGTTGTTGGCCTGATGTTGGGATTGCCGACGGTGCCGGCGAGCGCCGGCGAGGCGGTGAACCTGATCCTAAACTGGACGCCGACGGCCGATCACTCGCCCTATTACTACGCCAAGGCCCAGGGCTGGTACGAGAAGGCCGGCATCGATCTCACGATCGAGACCGGAAAGGGCTCCGGCGTCTCGGCTGCCAAGGTCGGCTCCGGCGGCTCGCCGTTCGGCGTTGCCGATCTCGCCACCATGCTGGTCGCCAAGAGCAAGGGCGCCGACACCGTCGCGGTGATGAGCGTCTATGCCAATACCGGGCAGACCTTCTACTGGCTGAAGAGCTACGGCGTGAACGGGGTCAAGGACTTCCCCAACCACAAGATCGGCAATCCGCCCGGCGATGCCTCGCGTGTGATGTGGCCGGCTTTCGCCAAGGCCGCTGGCATCGCGCCCGATTCCGTCGGCTTCGTCAATGTCGGGCCGACCGCGAAGATCGCGGCGCTGAAGAGCCACACCGTCGACATCATCAGCGACTTCTACAACGAGCACGACCTGAAGGTGATCGAGTTCGGCCAGGATCTCGGCTACGTCAATTGGAAGGACATCGGGCTCAACCCGTACGGCAATTCGCTGATCGTCAACGGCGCGTACTTGCAGAAGAATCCGAAGGTCGTGGAAGACTTCGTCCGCGTCACGCAGAAGGCCTTTGCGGCTTGCGTCGCCGACGTCACGCCGTGCCTGAAGGCGCTGCTCGACCAGGTCTCCGGCCTCGACAAGGCGAACCAGGAGCGCCAGTGGGAGCGGATCAAATTCCTGATGACGGACGAGTTCACGACCACGAAGGGCCTCGGCTGGATCGACGGCGAGCGGATGAAGAAGGACTACGAACTGGTCCAGACATATCTCGGCATGGAGAAGCCGTTCGACGTCACGACCGCCTTCACGACAAAGATGCTCGATCCGAACATCAAGATGGATGCGAGCAAGGTGAAGAAGTAGGGGCCGCCGGTGCTTCGTTCTCCGCTCGTGCCCCGGACGCAGCGCAGCGTCCCTTGGCGGTGCGCTGCAGAGCCGGGGCCTATTTCACGGAGAGCACGATTCAGGCGGGCTGGGTCTCCGGCTCTGCGCAGCAACGCTTGCGCGTTGCAACGCGTCCGGGACACGCGAGCGATGCCAGCCGACCACGAAGCCAGCCTACGTAACTCCACGGAGAATTAACCGGCCGTTAACCATATCCGCCGCATCGTTAACCATTCAATAACAGGGAACGAGTCGGCCGTTATGGAGGCTGCTGTCAAACCTCA
>JAEYTQ010000023.1 GCA_023433965.1 Pseudomonadota bacterium
GGCCGGGCGTATGCGGGTGATCTCCGAGAACATCGCGAACGCGGATTCGACGGCGCAGGCCGCCGGCGGAGATCCCTATCGCCGCAAGGTGCCGACCTTCTCCTCCGCGCTCGACCGCACGCTCGACGCGCAGGTCGTCACCCTCGGCAGGATCAAGCCCGACCAATCCGCTTTCCGCGTCAGATACGAGCCCAACAATCCGGCGGCCGATGCGAGCGGCAACGTGAAATATCCGAACGTGAACTCGGTGGTCGAAATGACGGACATGCGCGATGCGCAGCGGTCCTACGAGGCCAATCTCAACATCATCAGTGCGACGCGCCGGATGATCCAGCGCACGCTCGACATCCTCAAGAGCTGAACAGGACATCTAAGCCATGGCATCACCGACAGTCGCCGCGAATGCTTACGCCAGCCTCGCTCGGGTGCTGGAGAACAGTGGTCCCGGCAAGGGCAGCGAACCGAACGGGCAATCCTTCGCCTCGCTGCTGAAGGACGCCGTCGGCGGCGTCATGGAGTCCGGTCGCAAATCCGATGCGCAGACGGTGGCGATGGCCGCCGGCAAGGCCAACGTGATGGACGTTGTGACGGCGGTCGCCGACACCGACGTCGCGGTGTCGACGCTCGTCTCGGTCCGCGACCGCGTCATCGCGGCGTATGAAGACATCATGAAGATGCCGATCTGACGAGGTTGTCATTTCCGGGGCGCGACGAAGTCGCGAGCCCGGAATCCATGGCCACGATCGGGAGTATGGATTCCGGGCTCTCGCTGCGCGAACCCCGGAATGACGAAAACAGAGTGGGAAATTCGCAAATGACCGGCCCCGAAACCCTCGACGTCGCGCGCGACGCGATCTGGACCATCGTGATCGTGTCCTCGCCGCTGATGGTGGTCGGACTCGTGGTCGGCGTCATCGTGTCGCTGTTCCAGGCGCTGACGCAGATCCAGGAGCAGACCTTGATCTACGTGCCGAAGATACTCGCCATCTTCGCCACGATGCTCCTGGCGCTGCCGTTCATGGCCGATTCGATGCACGCCCACATGATGCGGATCTCGTCGCGAATCATCGGCGGCTGAGGCACAATGCGTCGTGCGGTGGATTTGACATGCGCCCTGGGGGCTCCGCGAGTCGCGTCGGCGAATGTCAAATCCAATAGCCGCACGACTATTGATTTTTGCGAATGCCTCTTTGGCTCCAACATTCGCAAAAGTGCCTGCCGCGATGGCATGCGAATGTTGGAGCCGAGGCATTCGATTATGCGCATCGACGTCTCGCTCCTGCCGGCGCTCGCCGCTTCCTTCATGCTTGTCTTCGCCCGGGTCGGCGCGATGGTGATGCTGCTGCCAGGGCTGGGCGAGACCAACATTCCGACGCGGATCAAGCTCTCGATCGCGCTGCTGCTCACGCTGATCATCCTGCCGCTGCATCGCAACGCCTACCAGGTCGACATGGGTTCGCTGGCGCCGCTGCTGGTGCTGATGCTGCACGAGATCGCGATCGGCATCGTGCTGGGCGCGACTGCGCGCGTGACCCTGTCGGCGCTCCAGGTCGCAGGAGCCGTGATCGCGCAGCAGATGGGGCTCGGCTTCGTCACCTCGATCGATCCGACGCAGGGACAGCAGGGCGTGCTGGTCGGTAACTTCCTGACCATGCTGGGAGTGACGCTGCTGTTTGCGACCGACAGTCATCATCTGGTCATCGCGGCGCTGAACGACAGCTACACCATCTTCTCGCCGGGCGAGACCGTATCGAGCGGCGATGTCGCTTCCCTGGCGACGCGCGCCTTCGCCGCCGCGTTCAGCCTCGGCTTGCAGCTCTCCGGACCGTTTCTGGTGTTCGGCCTCGTCTTCAACATCGGGCTCGGGATCCTCGCCCGGCTGATGCCGCTGATGCAGGTCTATTTCGTCGGCGTCCCTCTGTCGATCTTCGCGGGTTTCCTGGTGCTCGCCGTGGTGCTCACCGCGATGATGGGCACCTATCTCGAGTACTTCATCGGGGTGATGCACCAGATGATGCCGCTGAGGTCACGGTAGATCGATGTCAGACGACAAGGACCCAGAGAGTCAAACAGAAGACCCGACGCAAAAGCGTCTCGACGATGCGCTCGAACGTGGCGACGTCGCCAAGAGCCAGGAGATCAACACCTGGTTCATGATGGCGGGCGGCACGCTCGTGGTGGCGACCTTCTCGGGTTCGGTCGGCAGCGGGCTGCTGACGCCGATGCGCAACCTGCTCGCCAACTCCTGGATGATCAAGACCGACGGCAAGGCTCTGCTCGTCCTGATGCAGCAGATCGAGATCGCCGTGCTCGCCGCGGTCGGCGTGCCCCTGTTGATGCTGGTGCTGGCGGCCATCGCCGGCAACATGCTCCAGCACCGTCTGGTGTGGTCGGCCGACTCCCTCAAGCCCAAATTCAGCAAGATTTCGCCCGCCGCCGGCTTTCAGCGCATCTTCGGTAAGCAGGCGGCCGCCAATTTTCTCAAGGGCCTCGGCAAGATCGTTGCTCTGGCCGTGGTCATGACCATGATCCTGTGGCCCGAGCGGCATCGCATGGAAGCGATGGTCAGGCTCGATCCGGCCGCCATGCTTGGCGCCAGCACCAGCATGACCGTCCAGCTGCTCGGCGCGGTGGTCGCCGCGCTCGCGATCATCGCCATCGCCGACTACTTCTTCCAGTACCGAAGCTGGTTCCAGCGGCAGAAGATGTCGCTCCAGGAGATCAAGGAAGAGTACAAGCAGTCCGAAGGCGACCCGCACATCAAGGGCAAGATCAGGCAGCTGCGGGCGCAGCGCGCCAAGAAGCGCATGATGGCGGCGGTTCCCAAGGCCTCGGTGATCATCACCAACCCGACCCACTATTCGGTGGCGCTGTCCTACGAGCGCGGCATGACCGCGCCGATCTGCGTCGCCAAGGGCGTCGACAACCTCGCCTTCAAGATCCGGGAGGTCGCGCGCGAGCACGACATCCCGATCGTCGAGAACGTGCCGCTCGCCCGCGCACTCTATGCCACCGTCGACATCGACCAGGAAATCCCGACCGAGCACTATCACGCGGTCGCCGAGGTCATCGGCTACGTCATGCGGCTGAAGCGCGGATTCAGCGCCGGGCAGGGATAAAACACCCGAAAAGTACCGGAAATGGTCGTAATCTGGGAATCAGCGTACCTTTCGCCGCTGCTGCCCTTGCACCTCAGGGTCCGATTCAGGCAGGGAGGACCCCGCGCGCCCCGGTGCGCGTTGATTCTCTGCCGACAGGCTGCGCCAGCTCGAGAATGACCGCCGAGACCGACCACGACCTCACACGCGATCCCGTTGCGGCGCACGAGCCGTCGCCGCGCTCGGGCAGCATTGCGCTGGTGCTGCTGGTGGCCGCCGGCCTCGTCGCGGTCGCCGTGGGGCTGATGACGCTCGGCCGCGCACAGGCGCAGCCCTATATCCTCGGCATCCTCGCAGTGCTGGCGATGGTCGGCCTGTTCAACCTGTTCGCGTTCGCCGCCGGCATCATCCGCTTTGCCGACCGCAATCTGGATGATCCGATCATCGCCCGCATCTCCGATCACGCCTTCGACGGGCTGGCCGTCACGGATGCCCGCGGCCACGTGGTCTATTCCAACGCCGCCTACCTGACCCTGACCGGCGCCAGCGGCCCGCAGGACGTGCGTCCCGTGGAGCGCGTTTTCATCGGCAATCCCGACGTCTCCGAAGCCGTGTTCCGGCTGCTGAAAGCCGCGCGCGAGGGCAAGCGGCAGCAGGAAGAGGTGCGCATCTCCGGCCAGGACGGCAACCAGGGCCGCTGGCTGCGCATGCGGGTGCGTCCGCTCGGCACAGGCAAGCGCGAGGCGAAGTACGCGGTGTGGTCGATCGCCGACATCACCCGCGACCGCGAACGCCAGGAGGACGTGTTCCAGGAGCTCCAGCACGCCATCGAATATCTCGATCACGCGCCGTGCGGCTTCTTCTCGGTCAATCCGGCCGGCGAGCTCGCTTACGTCAACGCCACGCTGGCGAACTGGCTCGACTACGACCTTGCCGAGATCGGATCGGGCGGGTTGAAGCTCACCGACATCGTTTCCGGCGACGGCGCTTCGCTCTTGACCTCGATCGTGGCGGTGCCGGGCGAGGTCAAGACGGAAGTCTTCGACATCGACCTGCGCATGCGCAGCGGCAAGACCATGCCGGTGCGGCTCTATCACAAGCTTGCCTTCGGTGCCGACGGCGCGCCGGGTCCCTCGCGCACGCTGGTGATCAGCCGCGCCCGCGACGAGCGCAGCGATCCCGACCGCGCCGCCGAAGTGCGCTTCATGCGCTTCTTCGACCACACGCCGATGGCGATCGCGACCGTCGACCGTGCCGGCAACGTGGTGCGCGCCAATGCGCGCTACGCCAAGCTGGGCCAGGCACTCGGGCTCGACACCGCCTCCAAGTCGATCTTCCGCGCGGTCAATGCGCGCGACCGGCACCTCCTGATCGCGGCCATCAACCAGGCTGCCGAGGGCCATGCCGATATCGCGCCGGTCGAGGTTGCGCTGGAAGGGACCAAGGAGCGCTGGGGCCAGTTCTTCGTCACACCGGTCGATTCGGCCGAGAACGACGCCGAAGCTGCCATCGTGCACATGCTCGAGACCACCGAGCGGCGCGCGCTGGAGAACCAGATCAACCAGTCGCAGAAGATGGAGACGGTCGGCCAGCTCGCTGGCGGCATCGCCCACGACTTCAACAACGTGCTCTCCGCCATCATGATGGCGAACGACTTCCTGCTGAACGCGCACAAGCCGACCGACCCGTCGTTCCAGGACATCATGCAGATCAAGCAGAACGCGACGCGCGCCGCGACGCTGGTGCGGCAGCTGCTGGCGTTCTCGCGGCGCCAGACGCTGCGGCCGCAAGTGCTCGATCTCGGCGATGCGCTCTCCGACCTCGCCATGCTGCTGCGCCGCCTGATCGGCGAGAAGGTCAAGCACGAGACCATCCATGGCCGTGATCTCTGGCCGGTCAAGGTCGACGTCTCCCAGTTCGAGCAGGTGATCGTCAACCTCGCGGTGAACGCGCGCGACGCGATGCCGGATGGCGGCAAGCTGATCATCCGCACCGCAAACGTCACCGCAGAAGAAGCGGCCAAGCTCGCCTACAAGGGCATGCCGGCGGCGGACTATGTTCGGATCGAGGTCGCCGACACCGGCACCGGCATCCCGGCCGACATCCGCGACAAGATCTTCGAACCGTTCTTCTCGACCAAGGAAGTCGGCAAGGGCACCGGCCTAGGGCTCTCCACCGTCTACGGCATCGTCAAGCAGACCGGCGGCTTCATCTACGTCGATTCCGAGCCGGGGCAGGGCACCTCGTTCCAAATCTTCCTGCCGCGCCATATCGCCGAGCCGGAGGCGCAGGTCGAGCCGCCCGCAGCCGTGGTCGGGGCGAGCAATGGCGCCGCGAAAGAGGCCACCTCCGCCGCCGCGCCAGCCGAGGCGAAGCCGCGCACTGATCTCACCGGACAGGGCACCATCCTCCTGGTCGAGGATGAAGAGGGCCTGCGCGCCCTCAACGCCCGCGGCCTGCGCTCGCGCGGTTACACCGTGGTCGAGGCCGAGAACGGCGTGGAGGCGATGGAGGCGCTGGAGGAGCAGGGCGGCGCAATCGACCTCGTCGTGTCGGACGTCGTCATGCCCGAGATGGACGGTCCGACACTGCTGAAGGCGATGCGGGAGAAGAACCCCGACATCAAGTTCATCTTCGTCTCCGGTTATGCCGAGGACGCCTTCGAGAAGAGCCTGCCCGAAGGGCAGCAGTTCGATTTCCTACCGAAGCCGTTCACGCTCAGCCAACTCGTGGCGGCGGTGAAGGAGACGATGACCAAGCAGGGGTGAGGGCGAGCTGTCGCCGCACTCGCCGTCATTGCGCCCGGCTCCATCAACGCCCGTCATGGCTTGCGTAACGACGCGGAAAAAGCGCGAACTGCCGCGCAAGCCGAAGGTAACGCGACGCCCGCGGTTCCCTCCTGCACTGCGGCCAAGCTCCGGCCAAATATGCGCTTTTGCCACATCCCCGCGACTGAGGGCCGCAGCCACAAGTTCCGAAACCGGCTTCACTTTTCGGGCAGTCTGCCCATCTTAAGCGCACGTCCCCATGCCGGGGATTTGGGAAACGCACATGACTTTCTCGCTTCGCTCCCGGAAATTCTTCAACACGATCGCCGTCGTGCTTGCGCTTGCGCTGCCGACCGCGCTGACGATCTCGTCGGCCGACGCCCGCGCGGGTGGCGGCATGTCTTCCGGTTCGCGCGGCATGCGCTCTTATGCGCCGCCGCCGTCGACCAAGACCGCGCCGGGCTCGGCCTCTCAGTTCAACCGGACCTACACCCAGCCGGGTGCAGGCATGAACTCGGCTGCTGCCGCCCCTGCGCGCGGCGGCATGTTCGGCCGCGCTGGCGGCTTCATGGGCGGCCTTGCAGCCGGCTTCCTCGGCGCAGGCCTGCTCGGCATGCTGTTCGGCGGCGGCCTGTTCGGTGGCCTCGGCGGGCTGTCCTCGATCCTCGGCCTGATCATCCAGATCGCGCTGGTGGTGCTCGTGGTCCGACTGGCGATGTCCTGGTGGCAGCGCCGAAACGCTCCGCGGGCGGCTTACGCCAATGCTGACGCTGGCGCAGCGCCCGGACCGCAGACGAACCATCGCAGCGGGCTCGCTGGCGGGCTTGGCGGTGGACTGGGAGGCGGGCTTGGCGGTTTCGGCTTCGGCGCCAACAACGCGCCGCTCGAGATCAAGCCCGACGACTATGAGGCGTTCGAGCGTCTGCTCGGCGAAGTCCAGGCTGCCTGGTCGGACGAGGACGTGGCCAAGCTGCACACGCTCGCGACGCCGGAAATGGTCTCGTATTTCGAGCAGGACCTCGCCCAGAACCGCGCCCGCAACGTCGTCAACAAGGTCACCAACGTGAAACTGCTGCAGGGCGATCTCGCGGAAGCCTGGCGCGAAGGCGAAACCGACTACGCCACGGTGGCGCTGCGCTTCGCGCTCACCGACAAGACGATGGATCGCAACACCGGCGCCGTCGTCGCCGGCAGCGAACAGCCCGGCGAGGCGACCGAGATCTGGACCTTCGCCCGACGGCCCGGCGCCGGCTGGGAATTGTCCGCGATCCAGCAGACCAACTGATCGTAAGCGACACGAGAGGCCAGGGCGTCGTGCTTACCGCACGGCGCCC
>JAEYTQ010000081.1 GCA_023433965.1 Pseudomonadota bacterium
CCTCGCCCTGCGCGAGAGCGCTGCTTGCCGCAACGATCTGCTGGACCCGCGTGGCTTCGCGAAACGCTGCCTCTTCAGGCGACAGACGCCGACCTGGCCGATCATGGAGTCCGCTTCGTTTTCCGCGGCCTTCCGCGAGCAGCAGTTGAAGCCGCCGCTTTCCCGACAGCGGCGGGACCAAAACCTGCACCGCAAACGTGAGAATTGCAGCAAGGCAGGCCAGCGTGCAGGTGATCACGAAAACGAGTGGATCGTAGCTCTGCGGGTTGGTCGGAGCGAGGATCGCGAGGGTGAAGACAAGCGAGAGCCGGCCGAGGGACGACAACAATGGATTCGGCAGCGATATGAGGAGCGCCAAGCCGATCACCACCGGCGCCAGGCCGATCGCCAGCAATGGAAACTCGGACACGCCATTGAAGACGAAGTACTTCAAGATGCCGGCGAGAAGGCACGAGATCGGCGTAGCCAGGATGGCGATCGCCGTGAACTTGCGCGGGTCGGGCGCCGTAGCACCCAGACCAATGATGACGGCCACGAGCGAGAGGGCGACCTCCATCGTCGGCCAGCCGGCCATCACGAAAAGTGCCGCAATCAACGTGAAGCAAATCGATGCCCTGAAGCCGCTTTCGACCGCGATGCGGCCGGAGCGATACAGGGGAGCACGACGGCTGACGGCCGGATGCGTCCCATTGCGCAGGGCATCGAGGCTGCCCGCCACCTCGGCATCTCTTCGAACGATCTCATCTTCCAACCAGCATCGGCACGTTGCCAGCAGATTTGATCGATGCTCGTCCCCACCGATGAAAACTGACGCCTGCGTGGCCGCCCTGGACAACGCGGCCAGCGCGCGGGCGAGGGACAGCGCAGTGACGAGGTCCACCATCGCGGAACGCGCGGCGGAGCTTCTGGCGGCTCCAGTGCTCGATTCCGAGCTCAGGCTCGCAATCTCCGGACGTAACGCCGCGACGTCTTTCAATAGACCCGCCGCGAGCGAGGTCGGTAACGTTTCGCCACGACGCACGGTCTCGGTGTAGTTCATGATCCGTCGCTGTAGCGCCTCAAGACGGTTCGTCACCACCGGGTGGTAGTCGGGCGCAGCCAGGACGTCGTTGATGAACGCGACCGCGAGGACCCCGATCACGAGCGCGGCGCCACGTGCCACGCCCGTCGGGAACACTTGTTGCGGGCTATCGATCTGCTGGATCGTAATCAGTGCAACCGTGATGCAGGACAAGGCCGCGGCATAGGCTCGGTTGCCGTCGAGCAATGCGGCGGCACAGACGCAGAGGCCGACCCACACCCCGAGCACCGCCAACAGAAGCCCGTCAGTCTGTGAGAAGCATCCAGCGATGCCGATCGACGCGGCGACGCCGATCGCCGTTGCGAACAGCCGGAAACCGGCCTTCTCCAGGCCTTGGCCGCGCGTCGGCAAGGCGAGGATTGCGACTGTGATGGCGGCCGACGAAGGCACCTCCAGCTGCAGCCAGAAACTCGCATAGAGGGCCAGAAGACAGGCCAGCCAGACCCGAACGGCGAAAGCCCAGGAGTTCGCAGAGAAACCGGCGAAGAGCGGCGGGCGCGCTTGGATCGCATTGACGGCCTTCGCTTGCATCGGTGTGTCGCCCCATTTGCGGCCGAGCTGAGCAGCAGCCCCGCCGATCTGTCGAATGGGTGCACTATGAAGCTGTCGCCAGGCCCGGTATTTCCGGTCCACCAATCGGCTTGCAGGAACGCACGTCGCGCAATGGGATTTCGGCGAGGCCGAAAAGCAGGTTATTGAGCCGTGTGGCCTGCCATCGCCTCTTCGAGGCAGCGAATGATCTCGTCGCCACCGGTCGGCTTGCTGAGACAGCAATGGGCGCCCGCGGCCAACACGCGCTGCCGAACGGCATCGGTTGGAAAGGCGGTCATGAAGATCATTGGGAACTTTCGGCCAGCCTCGACCAGCCTCGCCTGCAATTCATCGCCCGTCATCGCCGGCATCTGGATGTCGACGATCATGCATGATGGATCTTCGCTTTGTCGATTCAGGAAATCGACGCCGGATTCGTAGGTCGAGGCCTCGTAGCCGATGGAGCGGACGAGGCTCGCCAGCGACGTGCGCACGGCCTCGTCGTCGTCCACGATTGCGATGACAGGGATATTCGACATTAGCTCCGTCCTGACCGCCATGTCGAGCGGGGACGGTTTGTCTCCGGGGGTGCGGTTGGTGAGCTACTATGCACCTGGGCACGCGTCGCTAAAACTATACTCACGTTTGCTCCGTATTACCCCGGGTTTGGGAGACCCCAAGAGCCTCGGCCTTGCGGACGAGATCGGCAAGCGAGCGAACCCCCATCTTGCGCATGACGTTGCCCCGATGGATCTTCACGGTGATCTCGCTAAGTTCCATCAGGCCGGCCACCTGCTTGTTCATCAAACCAGCGGTGACGTAACCCATCACCTCGCGTTCCCGGGCAGTAAGCGTTTCGTATTGGGCACGAAGATCGTCCAGGGCCGCAGACTGGGTCCGGCGCTGCGTGTCACGTTCGAGCGCCAAGGTCACGGCATCAAGCATGTCCTGGTCGCGAAACGGCTTCGAGAGGAAGTCCACAGCGCCGGCCTTCATCGCGCGGACAGACATGGGAATGTCGCCGTGACCCGTCATGAAGACGATGGGGAATTCGATACCCTGTTTGGTCAACTGGCCCTGAAGATCGAGGCCGCTGACCCCGGGGAGCCGAATGTCCAGGACGATGCAGGCTGGGCCGTCCGGCAACGTCCCCCCGAGCAGTTCGCTGGGCGAACTGAACAGGCGAGTCTCGAGACCGATGGACCGAAAGAGGCTGTCTAGCGATGCGCGAATGGCCGCGTCATCATCGACTATCATCACAACCGGGCTTTGCGCTGAGCTGACCACGGCGAGTCCTTTGCTGATCGGTCGTGTCATTGCTTCGTGTGTCGTTGCATGACGGGCATCGTGAGCCGAAATGTAGCGCCGGCGCCCAGGACGCTCTCTACCGTCAATCGGCCGCCGTGAGCTTCCACCGTCGTCTGGCAGATCGCAAGTCCCATGCCCATGCCGTCCTGCTTCGTCGTAAAGAATGGCTCAAAAAGCCTCGGCAAGTCAGTGGCTTCGATGCCTGGACCAGTGTCTTCGACCGTCACGACGAGACTTCCGCTTCCGTCGAGATCCGCGCGTAGCGTGACGATACGCGGTCCGCTCTGTTGGGCCATGGCCTGGCTGGCGTTGACCAGGAGGTTGACCAGCACTTGCTGCAGTTGGATCCGGTCGCCGCGAATCGGGGGCAGATCCGGTCTGACTTTGATCTCCAGCGAAACGTCTTCCTTCGCCAGTTCGCGCTCGACCAGCGTCGCCGCCTCCGAGATGATCTCGGCGATTCCCAGCAGGTTTTGATCCGCCGGGTTCTTCTTCAGGAAAGCCCTGATGCGGGTGACGATCTCGCTTGCCCGGCGGCCCTCGCTCACGATCCGTCCGATGGCGGACGCGACTTCGTCCAATTGCGGTACATCTCGCCGCAGCCATCGCATGCCGGCCTCGCCGCTGGTCACGATGGCGGCCAATGGCTGGTTCACCTCGTGAGCGATCGATGCGGTGAGTTCGCCGATGGTGGCAACGCGCGATGCGTGCGCAAGATCGGCCTGTGCGGCCAGCAGTGCATCTTGCGAACGTCTCCGCTCGGTGATGTCGATGACGAAGGCAAGGACGTTGCGATCACCGTCGGGCTCGGCGGGGAAGGTGATCGTAAATAGCACCGGTACACTTCGCCCGTCGATGCCGACCAGCTCCGTCTCACCTTCGTAGAATGGCTCGCCGTGGGCAAAGGCCGCCAGTGCACCGTGGAAAGTGCGTTCGCTCTCGCTCATCAGTTCGTCGATGCTTACGGGAAGGGTGGAGCGATTGGTAGCGCCCAGCATCGTTCGCAGCGCCGGATTGACGTCCTTTATCCTGACGAGCGACCTGGCATTGCGAACAAAGTTGGGATTGCCTCTCAGGTATTCGTCGAGGTCTGCCTTGTCCACGTTCAGGGTTTCAAGCGCCGCGCGGACGCTGGTCCAATCCTCCTCGACGACGCCGATGCGGCTCGCATCGAACATCCGCCGGTAGCGTCGCTCGCTTTCGACCAATGCTGCATGAGCCTGCTCGCGTTCCGTGACGTCGGTGAGGGTCTCCAGCACGTCGAGCGGCTTGCCGAGCTGGTCGTATTGCAGGGCCCATCGAGCCTCGACGTCGAGAAGCGCGCCGGCTCGTGTCCGGTGCTTGATCCGGCCTTCCCACCGGCCCCTATCGATCAGAATGTTTTCGATGACATCCCGGGGATCCGAATAGGCCGTCTGCAAGAGTTCGTCCGCCGACCGCCCGATAGCCTCGGCGGCGGACCAGCCGTAGGTTTCCTCCGCGCAGCGATTCCAGAACGAGATGATCCCGCGCCGATCGCGGACGAAGATCATGTCGTGCGAGAGGTCGAGAAGGCGAGCCTGCGCCGCCAGGCGCGTTGTTGCCGCCTGGTTCTGCAGGGCGAGCAGCGTCGTGATGGCAATGGCGGCTAGGCTGACGAGTGCGCGGAGCGCAGGCGAGCCAATCGAGCTGAAACCATGCGACAGCGCATAGGCAGCCATCGTGAGAATCGCGCAACTGATCGCCGCGACGACAATATCTTCGCGATGTGTCGTCCTCGCTGCCAGCAGGATCGCGACGACGTAGAGAACGGCAACGGCGCCCTCGAGCGGAGTGAGGACGTCGACCAGAAAAACTGCGAAGGCGAGGAGCGCGGACAACACCCGCAGGCCATGACGGCTCATGGGCAGAACCGTCGCCGATTATGAAGCGTTCCCATTTCGAATGTCGTTGTCACACGAGGTCGCATTGATGCCTTGGCCGTCGGCAGCAGGCTGCATGTTCTACTTTCTGCTCCCGCGGAGTGTCCCGCCAGCCATCGGATGGCCAGTACACATTATACCGGGCTTCGAGGCGATCATACCTAGGTATGAAGCGGCCACACCGACAATCTAAGGCGCTAACCGCGCGTAGAATGGAGCAATCGGACAGCTCGAGTACCTTTCCCGTCAGAGCACCCGGACAGGCCGACCGGCCGCCGAACCGCAAAGGGCAAGGAGAACCGACGATGTCACTGCAGCTAACACCGGTGCAGTCCACCAACGACAAGATTCTCGACATGAACTCGGCCGCCGTCTCGGCAGCCGACCGTCGCGGGCTTCTGCATTCGAGACTTCCCGCT
>JAEYTQ010000108.1 GCA_023433965.1 Pseudomonadota bacterium
GGCAAGGTTCCGTCAAGGTTGACGGAACGTTCGCTTAACCAACCCCCTGTAGACCGGACAGCAGTGGACTAACGTGAGCGTGGAGGCTCCGGAATGAAACATCCTATGCGTATCCTCCAGGGATTGAAGCTGGCCGCGGTGCTGGCCGTCGCGCTGTCGATGGGCGCCTGCGCCAACAAGAACGCCGCGACGGATGCGATGGCCAATGCGGCGACGCCCGGCAGCCAGCAGGATTTCGTCGTCAATGTCGGCGACCGCGTGTTCTTCGAAAGCGACCAGACCGATCTGACCCCGCAGGCGATCGTCACCCTGGAGAAGCAGGCGCAGTGGCTTCAGACCTATCCGCGCTACAGCTTCACCATCGAAGGCCATGCCGACGAGCGCGGCACCCGCGAATACAACATCGCGCTCGGCGCCCGGAGAGCCCAGTCGGTACGCTCGTTCCTCGCCTCGCGCGGCATCGATCCGAACCGCATGCGCACGATCTCCTACGGCAAGGAGCGGCCGGTCGCCGTCTGTAACGACATCTCCTGCTGGTCGCAGAATCGTCGCGCCGTCACCGTCCTGAACGCGAGCTCCTGACCATCGGTCAGGCGCCGTTCATCTTCACGAACCGACTATGCCGGCGCCCTCTCGGGCGCCGGTTTCGTTTCAGCATTCTGTGACTTAAAACCCCTTGGTACCAGTCACATTTTTGGCGTACTCCACTTCAATGTGTGGCGCGTCGAAGGTTCCGCCGCAGGCCATTTTCGGTTTCCTCGTCAGGGCAAGATGTCATCCAGTTTCAAGCTCTTTACCGGCACCGTGGCGACCGCCGCGCTGCTCTCATTGTGCGCGCCCGCAACAGCGCAATCGATCTTCGCGCAGTCGGATGATGCCGATCCGGAGATGCGGATCGAGCGGCTGGAGAACCGGCTGCGCCAGCTCACCGGCCAGAACGAGGAGCTGCAATACCGCAACCGCCAGCTCGAGGAGCGGCTGCGGGCGCTCGAGGGCGGCGCGCAGGCCGCGCCCGGACAGGCGCCCAGCGTCGCGGCGATGCCGCCCGCGCAAACCGCACCGGGTCAGGTCGCACCAAGCTATCGCCAGCCGTCGCAACAGCAGGCGATGCAGCCGAATTACGAGCAGCCGCAGATCGCCTCTCCTGCGCCGATCGTCCAGGAGCAGCCGGGGCCTGGCGCGCCGGGCACGCGCCGCCGCGGCGATGCCTTCGATCCGACCCAGAATCCGAATGCGCCCGGCGCGCCGCGTGCGCTCGGCGGCGGGCAGCAGCCGCTGCCGGCAGGAGCTCCGAGCGGGGCACCGGGCGGGCGCAACGCCGGCGAGCCGCTCGATCTCGCCAACACCAATTCGCGCTACCAGCAGGGTGTGCCATCGGCCGCGCAGCCCGGCTATCCGCCGGCCCAGCCGGGTTATCCCGCGCCAGCGGGCGGCGCCGGCCTGACGACATTGCCGCCCTCGGCGACGCCGCGCGACGAGTTCGACCTCGGCATCGGCTACATGCAGCGCAAGGACTATGCGCTCGCCGAGCAGACCATGAAGAACTTCACGCAGAAATTCCCGAGCGACCCGCTGGTCGGCGACGCGCAATACTGGCTCGGCGAGAGCCATTTCCAGCGCCAGCAATATCGCGATTCCGCCGAAGCCTTCCTCGCGGTCACCACCAAATACGAAAAATCGGCCAAGGCGCCGGATGCGCTGCTGCGGCTCGGCCAGTCGCTCGCCGCGCTAAAGGAGAAGGAGGCCGCCTGCGCCGCGTTCGGCGAGATCGGCCGCAAATATCCGCGCGCCTCCGCCGGCGTCAAAGCCGCCGTCGATCGCGAGCAGAAGCGGGTGAAGTGCTAGCGGGGGCCTCGGCAGGCACCCGGCTCGCAGCATTGGGGCGCTGACAATGCGGAACGCGCTGCGCTAAACAGTTTGGCCACTGTCAGGGCCTCGTCATGTCGGACGACGACAATTCACCGATCTCGGCACTGGAGGCGAGGCGTCTCTTCGCCGCCTTGAAGGCTGCGCCGGCCTTGGTACTGGCAGTCTCGGGCGGACCCGACTCGGTCGCGCTGATGTGGCTCGCGGCGCGCTGGCGACGCGGCCTTGCGCGCGGCCCGCAACTCACCGTCGTCACCGTGGATCACGGCCTGCGCCCGGAAGCCGCCCGCGAGGCGCGCGCGGTCAAGCAGCTCGCCGCCGGGCTCGACTTGCCGCACCGAACCCTGCGCTGGCGCGGCGCAAAGCCGAAGACCGGGCTGCCTGCCGCAGCGCGCGAGGCCCGATACCGCCTGCTCGCACAGGCCGCCCGTTCTGCCGGCGCCACCCATGTGCTGACGGCCCATACCCGCGACGATCAGGCCGAGACCCTGTTGATGCGCCTGTTGCGCGGCAGCGGCCTTGCCGGGCTGTCGGCCATGGCGCCCCTCAGCGAGCGCGACGGGATCGTCCTGGCGCGCCCGCTGCTCGACGTTCCGAAAGCGCAGCTGATCGCAACCTTGAGGCGGGCCAAGATCGGTTTTGCCGAGGACCCTACCAACCGGGATACCGCCTTTACCCGGCCGCGGCTGCGCGCGCTGCTGCCGCTTCTGGCGGCCGAGGGCGGCGATAGCAGAAATCTGGCACGGCTGGCGGCAAGGCTGGCGCGGGCCAATGCGGCGGTCGAGGTGCTCGCCGACGGCGCCGAGCGCTTCCTCCGCTTGCGGGATCGCGGCGATGCGCCGCAGGCGGGCCTCCGAAGCTTCGAGGCTGCGGCTTTTGCCGTCCTGCCGGAGGAGGTCCGGTTGCGGCTCCTGCTGCGGGCCGTCAACGCGCTCGGACATGAAGGGCCGGCGGAACTCGCCAAGGTCGAAGCCCTGCTCTCTGCGCTCGATCAGGCGATCATCGCCAGCCCCCGCACAGCCGCAAATGGCCGGCCCGCCCTGAAGCAGACCCTCGCGGGCGCCTTGATCAGCGTTGCAGGCGGGCGTATCCACATTGCGCCGGCACCGGCCCGGCGGAGCACCGGCAGATGAGCGCGAAAGCGGGCGCATCATGACACCGGCCAATCGCCACGAGACCGTCAGGCCACCTTAACCAGGCCGGAAAAACCCCGGATCGGGCGCCATTATTTCCGCGGGAATCGCTCTAAGATGGGATAAATAGTCCCATCTCGTTCTCTTGGCAGCGACCGGGGCGGCACCTAAATTGTATCCGTCTAACGATGAGGATTCCTTGGGATTTCCTCGCATTGACCAAAGCCACTGCCCAAGGATCAGGGTCGCGATCCGCGCGACCACGAAGGAAGATCGATGAACGCCAATCTGCGCAATTTCGCCCTCTGGGTCATCATTGTTTTGCTGCTCTTGGCGTTGTTCACGCTCTTCCAGAATCCGGGTCAGCGGGCCTCCTCGCAGGACATCGCCTTCTCGCAGCTCCTGAGCGAGGTCGACCGCGGCAACGTGCGCGACGTCGTGATCCAGGGGCCGGACATCCACGGCACCTTCACCAACGGCTCGAGCTTCCAGACCTACGCGCCGAA
>JAEYTQ010000127.1 GCA_023433965.1 Pseudomonadota bacterium
TTGTTATGGTGCAGACTGATGTGTATTCGGATCCTGACCCGCTGGCCCCGCCGACGGCCTGCGTGCTGGCAGTCTCTGCTCCCTTCTTTTCGCGAAGGAAGTCGTTAACCCGCGCTCTCAGGGCGTCGTTGGTGATGAGGTTAAAGCTCAGCAGGTAGTAGAGACGGCACGTGTTCTGGACCTGATCCGGTGACTTTACGGCCTCCGAGATCAATGACGATTCGGCTTTATACTTCTCCGCCTCCATCTGCGTGTCGTGCCGGGTCTTCTCCGTCTCTATCTGCTTGCTCCCGGTGTGAAGGGAAACCGCGATAGAGGCGAACGCGGCGATGAGACCCCCCACGACGGCCACCATGAGCGGATCGCTACGCTTCTGCGAAAGCTCCTGCTCCTGCAGATTGAGTTTCCGAGCCTCGGCTTCGCGTTCGTCGTGATGTTTCTTCTGCTCGAAGAGGAACTTCCGTTCTTCGAGACTTCGATCGGAGAGCTTTTCTTCCTTCGCTTCCTCGGCGGGATCGACCATTGCGGATCTCTAATGCATCTGAATGGAGATTTTACGCAATCAAGGACTGCTTTGCCGCCCGCCTGTCAAGTTGCAAAATAGAGCGCCGCAACTTCACACAGAGTGAACTCGCCAGCAGTCAAACCCGCCTTCAGGATGTCGGCTCCTATGGTCCGGGCGGGGATCGGGGATCGTCCTCACGCCGTTGCAGTGGCGTTCGCCCCGCGCTGACCGCGACGCCGCCGATCGCGAGGTGCGTCCGGCACCTCGATTTCATACCGCGGATACTTCACGATCTCCGGCCACATCACATCGGGCGGGACCTCGCCGTAGCCCTCGCCCTCGGTCCGCGGGGCGTGACCCTGGATCGCGTCGAGGATCAGCCAGATCATTTTCGCGCGTCGTCCCTCAGTCTTGAATCTATGTCTCCAGCCGTGATTGGGAGCGACCGTCGGATCGGTGATCTTGAGACCCTTGCGCACCCAATGGGCCAACTTGTTGCCGACGCTTGCATACGTAGGATTCTTGCGATCCGTCTTCCGCTGCCGCTCAACCGAATAGAAGAGCGGAGTCTGCCCTCGCTTTCGCCTCGCCCACTGAACGAACTGCATCTCTACGAGGTGAGGATGCAGGGGGACGGTCCGCTTGCGACTTGTCTTCACGGTCCCGGCTTCAGGCGTGATGCGGATGCACTCGATCCCTTCGACGGTCAACACATCGCAAGCGCGGAGCTGAGTGATTTCGTTCACCCGGGCTCCCGTATAGGCGCAGAGCCAGGGCACCCATCGGCGCGCGGCGGCATTCTCCTCCGTCATCGCCTCGTTTGGCGGTGCGAGCGCAGCGGCAAGAATGGTGGCGGCTTCCTGCCGATCGAAACCGCGCATATCCGTTTCGTCCTTGTCGGTAACCTCGACGAAGACCTCCGCTGACGGGTCGTACGGCAACTTTTTCGCCCTCTTCGCCCACCTGAAGAACGCTTGCGCGGCCGCGATGTACCCGTAGCGGACGGTGACCGGTGTAAGCTTGGTAGCCAGCAGAGAGTCGCGCCAGTCCAGCAGATGCTGTTCCGTGACACGGCTCATGTCGTCGCTGCCCACCCGTTTGATCAGCTGGGCGAAATACGGCTCCCACTTCTTCCTTGTTGACGCGGCGGGCTTGCGAGCCTTGACGAAATCGGCCCACAACGCGTCGAACTTCATAGCGGGATTCGGCGGCTCAAATTTTGGAAAGCGATCGGTGATATGCGTGTCCGGCGTGTAGTCCCGCTTCGCGTTGTTCAACAACGTCTGGGTCGCGAGTTGTTTCGCCTCGACGTAGGCTCGGAGGAAGGATTCGAGCCTCTGGCCGACGAGGTGAATTCCCCTCCGTTGAAGAAATGCACGGGCCTCCCCACCGAACGCCACGTTCAGGTAAGGACCAACCGGGCCGATCGGCGCGCGTCGGCGCTCGCGGTGCTTCTTCAGTGACTGCTCCCACCCGACGGCCGAACCAGGCTCGTCGCGGTTGGCTGCCACCATTTCGGCGTAGAATTCGCCGGCGAGGGCAGTGATCTGAAGATGCGAGAGCTCCGTCGGTTGCCGGCCCACCATGTTGGCGCGCCATTCGCGCTCAAGCTTCAGGTTTTCTTCCTGGCAGCGGAGAACGGCCTCGTCCCAATCCGCCGTGCCCAGACTGAATTTGATCTCGGCAGGCATGCCGAACTTGCGATAGGCCTTCGGAACGCGGCGTCTGAACCAGTAGAATTTAGATCGCGGATTGACCCAAGGCTGAAGCATGCGAAGGCCCATGGTGACCACTCCTGTGTACCACCGGGACTTTTCGGAAAGCCTTATTTTCAAGGTGAATGCGAAGTTTAAGGCACTTTCGCGAGCCGATGGCGGAGAGAGTGGGATTCGAACCCACGGTACGGTTTCCCGCACACACGCTTTCCAAGCGTGCGCCTTAAGCCACTCGGCCATCTCTCCGGAGCGCCCTCTCTTGAAGGGGCGCAGATGATTTTGCAAGAGACCGCGGGGAAATCGGGCGAATTTTCCGCAACTTGTTGTATACACAAGAAAATATCCGACGCCGATCGAGCCCTGAGCAGCCGGCCAGCTGAACCGGTGACCGGTTTTGTGCGACGATTCACGGCAGACCGTCAGACAGGCTTGGGGGAGGCAGAGGGGACAGCATGACCATTCGTTACACCGTCACTGCGCTGGGCCTGATTTCGGCCCTTTGTGTCGCGCTCGCGACACCCGCCCAGGCGCAGCTCTGCACGCGGCAGGGCGTCGATGTCAGTTGCGACGATGGTCGGCGCGGAGTGCTTTCGGGCAACGCCATCCTCTGGCCGGACGGCACGCGCTCGAGCTCGGCGCCGCATCAGAGCGTCATCATCGGCAGCAAGAGCTCGGTCCATGTCGGGCCCGGCGTGTTCGTCGGTCAGGGCAACGGCGTGGTGCCGCTGGACGATCCCAACGCGCCGAACAAGCGGCAGTGCGCGGTTCTGGATGGCGTGTCGTATTGCCATTGAGCTCTTCTTTCCTCTTCCCCCTTGTGGACCACACGAGGGGGCGAGGGGAAAGAGCGATCAAGGAAGATCATCGAAAGCCAGCTAGATCAGCCGCACCCCTGAGATCGCCGACTTCAGCCAGCGCAGCGCTTGCGGCGGCTGGGTGGCGAGCGGGGCGACCGCGGCCTTCTCGGTGCGGCACTTTTCCAGCTCGGCGACGAAATCGGCGGACCACTGCTGAATGGTGTGGCCGCGCAGCTTCTTCATCATCGCGTCCCAGCGCATCTTGCGCTCGGTGAGCGGCATCGAGGCCGCGACCGCGATCGCGCGCGCCATGCCGTCGATGTCGTGCGGATTGACCAGCAGCGCCGTGTCGAGCTCGTTGGCCGCACCCGCGAATTTCGACAGCACCAGCACGCCGGGATCGGCCGGGTTCTGCGCGGCGACATATTCCTTGGCGACGAGATTCATGCCGTCATGCAGCGGCGTCACCACGCCGATCTGCGCAGTGCGATAGAGACCCGCGAGCACGGCCTGGCTGAAACCCTTGTTGAGGTAGCGGATCGGCGTCCAGTCCACCTCGCCGTGACGACCGTTGACGTCGGTAACGAGGCGCGCGACCTCGTTCTGGAGATTACCATAGGCCTCGATACCGCCTCGCGAGGGGTTGGCGATCTGGAGCAGCGAAATGCTGCGGGCGAATTGCGGCTGCTCGGTCCAGAGCCGATCGAAGGCGCTGATGCGATTGACGAGGCCCTTCGAGTAGTCGAGGCGGTCGACGCCGATCGCGAGACGCTCGCCGTTGAGGCTGCGCCGCAGCCGCGACACGTCAGGGTGCGACGCCGATTTGGCGGCGTAGGCCGCGAACTTTTCGGCGTCGATGCCGATCGGGAACACCTCGCAGCGTGTGCGGCCGTGCTGCGACAGCACGACGCCGTCCTCGACGGCAAGGCCGAGCTCGCCGCCGGCATAGCCGAGGAAGTTCTGGCAGTCTTCATGAGTCTGGAAGCCGAGCAGGTCATAGGCCAGCATCGCCGTGATCAGCTCGCGATGGTTGGGCACGCCCTGCATCACGGCGGTGACGGGCCAGGGCGTGTGCAGGAAAAAGCCGATCGGATCGTCGACGCCGAGGTCGCGCAGCTCGGCGCCGAGCGCAAGGAAATGATAGTCCTGCACCCAGAACGCCGTTCGGTCTTTGCGGAAACGCATCAAGGCGCGCGCCATGAAGGCGTTGACCTCGCGATAGCTGACATAATCGTCGCGTGAGACGCGAATGAGATCGCTGCGCGAATGCAGCGCCGGCCACAGCGCCGAATTGGCAAAGCCTTCGTAGTAGCCGCCGTAATGCGCCGCCGGCAGATCCAGCGTCGCGATCGCGCCCATTCCCAGCGCTTCGATCTCCGCAAACGGTTCCTTCTGATGGCCATCGCGCACGCGGCCCGAGGAACCCACCCAGATCGCCCCCGAATGTTCCACCACTGGCAGCAAGGCTGCCGCGAGGCCGCCCGTCATGGGCTCGTTGGGCTTACCGCGGGCAACACGATTTGAAACGACGACTAAGTTCACAGGTCGTCCCCTCCTGTTCATTCCACCCCGTTTAACTGCCGTTCATCAATATGGTTCCTGATCATCGTTTCAACCAATTGAAACCAAAATCGGGCGGGCGCGTTGGAACT
>JAEYTQ010000159.1 GCA_023433965.1 Pseudomonadota bacterium
TCGGGGTTGAGCACCAGGGAGCGAGCGATGCAGATGCGCTGGCATTGACCGCCGGAAAATTCGTGCGGCAGGCGGCCCGCCACGATGTCAGGATCGAGCCCGACCGCGGAGAGCACCTCATGCACGCGCCGCTTGCGCTCGGCGGCATCCTTGATTCCGGCGATGATCAGCGGCTCGGCGACGATGTCGCCGATGCGACGGCGGGGATTGAGCGAGGCGATCGGATCCTGGAAGATCAGCTGCACGCGCCGGCGCATTTTCCGCAGCGCTTCGCCTTCCATGGCCGTGAGATCCTGGCCGTCGAACAGCACGCGGCCGGATTTGGCGCGGCGCAATTGCAGCAGCGCGCGCCCAAGCGTCGACTTGCCGCAGCCGGATTCGCCGACCAGCCCCAGCGTCTCGCCGCGCGCGACCTGAAGGCTCACGCCGGAGACGGCATGAACCGTCTTGTTGCCGAGACCATATTCGACGACCAGATCGTCGACATTGAGGAGCGGCGCGGGGCACACGGCAAGCTGCATCATGCGTCGATGCCCTCCGCCATCCGGATCGGATGGAAGCAGGCATAGAGGTGCCCGGCCGACTCCGCCTGCCTCAGCCCGGGCTTGGCCTCCTGACAGCGGCCGGTCGCATAGCGGCAGCGCGGGGCGAAGGAGCAGCCGCGCAGCGGCCGGGTCGGATCGGGCGGACGGCCGGAGATCGCCGGCAGCGGTGAATGCGGGGCGGCATCCAGCTTCGGGATCGCCGCGAGCAAAGCCTCGGTGTAGGGCATATGCATGCGCTTGAACAACGCCGAGGTCGGCGCGCGCTCCACCACCCTGCCCGCATACATCACCGCGACCTCGTCCGCACGGCCGGCGACGACGCCGAGATCGTGGGTGATGATGATCATCGCCATGTGACGGCGGCGCTGCTCGCGCGCGAGCAGGTCGAGGATCTGCGCCTGGATGGTGACGTCGAGGGCCGTGGTCGGCTCGTCCGCGATCAGGAGCTTCGGCTCGCAGGACAGCGCGATCGCAATCGCGATGCGCTGGCGCATGCCGCCGGAGCACTGATGCGGATATTGCGCGAGCCGCTGCTCCGGCGCGGGAATGCCGACCGCGGCGAGCAGCTCGACGCTGCGCGCTTTCGCGGTGGGCGCGTCGAGCTCGAGATGCTCCTGGATCGTCTCCATCAGTTGCGTGCCGATGGTCAGGACCGGGTTGAGCGAGGTCATCGGGTCCTGGAACACGACCGCGAGGTCACGCCCGCGCAGGCGGCGCAAGCGTTTCACATCGAGCCGCACCAGATCCTGGCCGTCGAACATCACGCGGCCGGTCAGCCTGGCCTTCTTCGGCAGCAGCTGCAGCACAGCGCGCGAGAGCATGGTCTTGCCGCAGCCAGATTCGCCGACGATGCCGAGCGTGCGGCCGGCCTCCAGCGACAGGTCGACATGATCGACGGCGCGCAAGCTGCCGCGCGGCGTCGGCAGCTCGACCGCAACGTCGTCGATCGTCAGGAGCGGCGCGCTCACAGCGCCCCCTGACGCGGGTCGGTCAGGGCCCGCAAGGTATCGCCGACGAGGTTGAACGCGAGCACGGTCAGAAACAGCGCCGCCGCCGGCAGGAAGGCCAGACGCGGCGCGACGTCGAGGCTTTCGCGGCCCTCCCCGATCATGCTGCCCCAGCTCGCCATCGGCGGCGGCACGCCGAGGCCGAGGAAGGACAGCGCTCCCTCGACCACGATGGTGACGGCGACGCCGAGCAGGAAGAAGGCGAGCAGCGGCAGGATCACGTTCGGCAGCAGCTCGCGCAGCAGGATGCGCGCATGGCTCGCGCCGAGCGCCTCGGCCGCGATCACGAATTCGCGCCGCGCCAAGGTCAGCGTCGCCGCGCGCGCCACGCGCATGAAGGCGGGGATGCCGAGCACGCCGAGGATCACGGTGAGGTTGGGAACGGATTGGCCGAGATAGGCGACCACCGCGAGCGCGAAGATCAGCGGCGGAAAGGCAAGCAGCACATCCATGCTGCCGACCACCAGCGTCTCGAACCGGCCGCGGAAATAGCCGGCCAGCAGGCCGAGCGCGCCACCGACAACGAGGCCGATCATCGGTGCGATCAGCCCGACCGTCAGCGACACCCGCGCGCCGAAGATCAGCCGGGCCAGCTCGTCGCGGCCGAGCCCGTCGGTGCCGAGCCAGTGCTCGGTCGAGAACGGCGCGCGGCGCTCCAGCATGTCCATGTCGACGGGGTTTTGCAGCGGCAGCACCGGTGCAAGGATCGCGAGCGACAGGATGACGGCGAGCCAACCGCATGCGAGCCAGAACAAGACGCCGAGCTTTCGCCCACCGCGGACGGGCGCGGCCGCAACGTCGTCCTGAACCGACAGCTCAAGCGTGGCCATGGCGGATCCTGGGGTCGAGCACGGCATAGAGCATGTCGACGATGAAGTTCACGATGACGAAGCCGCAGGCGACCAGCAGCACCACGCCCTGGAGGATGACGAGGTCGCGCGTGTAGATCGCCCCGACCAGCAGCCGGCCGATGCCCGGCAGCGCGAAGATCGATTCGACGATCAGCGTGCCGCCGAGCAGGCGGCCGATATTGATGCCCGTGACCGTCACCAGCGTCAGCGACGAGGGTTTGAGCGCATGCAAGAACAGGATCCGCGATGGCTTGAGACCCTTGGCCTTGGCGAGCGCGATATAGTCCTCCTGCAACGTCGCGATCATGTCGGAGCGCAGCACCCGCATGATGCCCGGCCATTCCGCCAGCGCGAGCGTCAGGGCCGGCAGCACGAAGAAGCGCAGGTTCGCCAGCGGCTCCTCGGTGAACGGCACATAGCCGGTCGCCGGCAGCCAGCGCAGCTCGACGGCGAACAGGTAGATCAGGAGAATTGCGGTGAGAAAGGACGGCATCGACAGCATGGCGAAGGCGCCGCCGGTCATGAAGCGGTCGAACGCGCCGCCCGCGCGCGCGGCGCAGGCGATCGCGAGCGGCACGCCGATCAACAGGCCGATGAACTCGGCCATCAGCATCAATTGCAGCGAAACCGGGATGCGCTCGGCGACCGCCTGGAGCACCGTCTGCCCGGTGCGGAACGAGCGACCGAGATCGCCCTGCAGCACCTGGCCGAGCCAGCTCAGGTAGCGCCACCACAGCGGCTGGTCGAGCCCCATGTCGCGACGTAGCGCCGCGACATTCTCCGGCGTCGCCTGATCGCCGAGGATGACGAGAGCCAGATCGCCCGGCAACAGCGAGGCGATCAGGAAGGTCAGCAACGATACGGCCAGCAGAACCGGCAGCGTGGCAAGCAGCCGCCGAACGACGAAGTTCAGCATCGCGCGGTCATTCCAGCCAGGTGGTCGAGACGTCCATCACTCCGTTGTACATCTTCGGCAAACCCTTCAGCCTGGCGCTCGACAGCGCGTAATAGGTATTCTGGAAGGTCCAGAACCAGATCGCCTCCTTGTTGATCAGGCGGCTGATGGCGCAATAATCCTCGGTGCGCTGGCCGAGGTCGGCCGTGACGCGCGCGTGGTCGAGAAGCTTGTCGAGTTCGGGATTCGAATATCCGGAGAGCGCCAGCGGGCTGCCGCTGCGGAAGTTCGCGTACATCTGCGGATCGGGATCGGCGAGGTCGACGATGCGCCACGGCGTCAGCTGAAACTGGCGGGTGAAGGCGCGAGAGGGAATGGTGGCCTGGTCGACCTGCTCGATCTCCATGTTGGCGCCGGCGCGTTTCCAGAACTGCTGCAGCACCTGGCCGACCATGCGGCCGCGCGGCGTCGCCGTCACCAGCATCTTGAACTCGACCGGCTTGCCGTAGTCCTTGATCAGCGCCTTGGCTTTCTCGACGTCGAACGGCAGCGCGCCGTCGTCCTTGCACTTGACCCAGGAGCCGTCGCCGTAAGGATTGGACGCAGGCCGGCTGAGGCCGTTGCTGATCGCCTGCGACATCTTCGGGCGGTCGATCGCCATCACCAGCGCCTGGCGCACGCGCACGTCGTCGAACGGTGCGACCTTGGTGTTGAAGGCGTAGACCGCAGCGCCCGAGCCCTTGTAGGTGTGCACGGTGAGCTTGGGGTCCTTCTGCGCCTTCATGATGTTGTCGGCGTCGTTCTCGTCGTCCCAGATGACGTCGGCCTCGCCCGATTGCAGCGA
>JAEYTQ010000342.1 GCA_023433965.1 Pseudomonadota bacterium
CATCCGGAGCGTTTGCCATGCGGCTTCCCGCCCTCGAACTCATTCTCTCCCTGCTCTCGCTGCTCGATGTCCGCGGCCATATCCCGCGTTTCGACGATTTCCGGCCGGCCCCGGCCGCGCCAGCCCCGGCTGGCGTGGTCCGCGCTCTGGCCGCAGCGATCGCCGTCTGCGCCGCGCTGGCGCTAACGATCTGGGGATTGGTCTGGCTGTCCATGCATCTGCTCTGACCGGACGCGCTTGGCGAAGGGGCGGCTGCTATCTCATTCACGCGCATGAGCCTGCGCGGCCGAGATCGCCACCCAATTTGAGTATGCAAACGAGTTGCTGCCGATCGCGATGCGGTTGCAGTGATGCGCCGATCCGCATCACGTCGTCGGAGGCGATCAGCATGATCGCTGATCATGCTCTTGCGCGACATCTGAACATTGCCGCGGAGGCGAATCCGGCGAAAGCTTGTCGCAGCGCAAACACGCTTGCCGTAACAGGCGCACACTGCATCCCGTCATCAAAACCTTTTCACATGAAGGATGCTTCCGATGTTCACCCGCAGAGCCGCATTGATCAGCGCCGCCGCGACCGCCTTGATGCTGGCGACACCGGCTTTCGCCGCCAGCGAACTCAAGCTGCCGCGCCAGAAGGTCGAGCTGGTCGCTCCGCCCTTCGTGCATGCGCACGAGCAGGCCACGACGCAGGGCCCCAAGATCGTCGAGTTCAGGATGACGGTCGAGGAGAAGAAGGTGGTCATCGACGACAAGGGCACCACCTTCCAGGCCATGACGTTCAACGGCTCGATGCCCGGACCGCTCATGGTCGTGCACGAAGGCGACTATGTCGAGCTGACGCTGGTCAATCCTGCGACCAACACCATGCCGCACAACATCGACTTCCATTCCGCGACCGGCGCGCTCGGCGGCGGCGAGCTCACGCTCATCAATCCCGGCGAGCAGGTCGTGCTGCGCTGGAAGGCGACCAAGACCGGCGTATTCGTCTATCATTGCGCACCGGGTGGCCCGATGATCCCCTGGCACGTCGTCTCCGGCATGAACGGTGCCGTGATGGTGCTGCCGCGCGAGGGGCTGACCGACGGCAAGGGCCGCGCGCTGAAATACGACAAGGTCTACTACATCGGCGAGCAGGACATGTACGTGCCGCGTGACGAGAAGGGCAATTTCAAGTCCTACGAATCGCCGGGTGAGGCCTATACTGAAACCGAAGAGGTGATGAAGAAGCTGATCCCGACCCATGTCGTGTTCAACGGCAAGGTCGGCGCGCTCACCGGCAAGAACGCGCTCACCGCCAAGGTCGGCGAGAACGTGCTGATCGTGCACTCGCAGGCCAATCGCGACAGCCGCCCGCATCTGATCGGCGGCCATGGCGATTATGTCTGGGAGACCGGCAAGTTCGGCAATGCACCCGAAGTCGGGCTCGAGACCTGGTTCATCCGCGGCGGCTCGGCGGGAGCTGCGCTGTACAAATTCCAGCAGCCCGGCATCTACGCGTATGTCACGCATAACCTGATCGAGGCGGCCAATCTGGGCGGTACCGCGCACTTCAAGGTCGAGGGCAAGTGGAACGACGACCTGATGACCCAGGTGAAGGCGCCTTCCGAAATCCCGCCGGCCAACACCAACTAGACGCCACAGGGGGCCGGCCATCGCCGGCCCCTTCTTCTTTTGGGGAATGATCGTGCTGATCGCATTCAAGCTCAAACTGGCCCTCGCATGCGCGGCCGGGCTCGCGGGGCCGCTGACCGTTGCGCCGCTCGTTTCCGAGATGAGGACAGGCCACGCGGGAGGCGAGCCGGTCATGGTCGAGGTCGCAGCCGGCAGCTTCACCTATCGTGAAGCCGGCGATTTCACCCGCGGCGGACGCCAGGCGGAAGCACCGCTGCGCACCGTGCGGATGGACCGGCCGCTGCACATCATGCGAAATCAGGTCTCGTCGTCGGATTATCAGCTTTGCGTGCAGGACGGCGCCTGCCGCGCCCTCGATCGCGATGTGGCGATCGCTCCCGATCGCCCCGCGGTGCAGGTGAGCTGGCACGATGCCGAGGCCTACGCAGGCTGGCTCTCGCGCAAGACCGGCCAGCATTACCGTCTGCCCAGCGACGAGGAATGGGCCTTTGCCGCCGGCTCACGATTCAAGGACGATGGTGTACCGGTCGATGCAAGCGACCCTTCGAAGCGCTGGATCAGCCGCTATGAGCGTGAATCCGAACGGGACCTCGCCGACACCGCGACTTATTCTTTCGGCAAGTTCGGCCTGAACGAGCATGGCGTCGAAGATCTCGCCGGCAATGTCTGGGAATGGACCGCGACCTGCTTCGTGCGCTCGCGTGTCGACGACGCCGGCAATGCCGGCCGGTCGACGGTGAACTGCGGCGTACGCGTAGCCGAGGGCGCCCACCGCACCTATGTCACCGATTTCATCCGTGACGCCCGCGCCGGCGGCTGCGCCCAAGGCGTGCCGCCCGCCAATCTCGGCTTCCGCCTGGTGCGCGAGGCGACGCCGTGGCTGGTCAGCGTGTCGCAGCGGCTGATCCAGGCGCGGCCGGCAAGGTCATAGCCGCGCGCATCGCTTTCCCATCATCGTCGCGGCCCATTGATTAGAACGAATCTAAAGTCATATTGGAATCGCTCTAAGTCATGCCCTTTCGCGACATCGCGTCGCTGACTTTGCCACCTCGCCTGCGCTACTCAATTCGGCGTTCAATTGCCCGCCTGGGAGCAGCCTTAATGATGAATCTTCGCGTCCTCGCCGTATCCGCGGCGGTGCTGAGCCTGACCTCGTCCTTCGTCTCGGAAGCAGCCGCCAACAATGGTGAGGTCAACGTCTATACCTATCGGGAGACCAAGCTGATCCAGCCTCTGTTCGACGCGTTCAGCAAGGACACGGGCATCAAGGTCAACGTCGTGTCCGCGAGCTCCGGTCTGGAGCAGCGCATGAAGGCGGAAGGCGCCAACAGTCCCGCGGACGTGCTGCTGACGGTGGACATTGGCCGCATCGATGAGGCCGTGCAGGCCGGCGTCACCCAGCCGATCAAGTCGGAGGTGGTCGACAAGGTCGTGCCGGCGCAGTATCGCGATCCGGACGGACACTGGGCCGGCATCTCAATGCGCGCGCGCGTTATCTATGCCTCGAAGGATCGCGTCAAGCAGGACAAGATCACCTACGAGGAGCTCGCCGATCCCAAGTGGAAGGGCAAGATCTGCATCCGCTCGGGCCAGCACATCTACAATAACGCGCTGTTCGCAGCCTACACGGCCAAGCACGGCGAGGCCAAGGCCGAGGAATGGCTGCGCGGCGTGAAGGCCAATCTCGCGCAGAAGCCCTCGGGCGGCGATCGTGAAGCGGCGCGTGACGTCGCCGCCGGCAAGTGCGACATCGGCATCGGCAACACCTATTACTGGGCGCTGATGATGAACAACGATCCCGACAAGAAGCCCTGGGCGGAAGCCACCCGCGTCATCCTGCCGACCTTCGAAGGCGGCGGCACCCACGTCAACCTCTCGGGCGTGCTGCTCGCCAAGCACGCGCCCAACAAGGCCAACGGCATCAAGCTGATCGAGTGGCTCGTCGGCGAGCAGGCGCAGCAGATGTATGCCGACCAGAACTACGAATATCCGGTCCGCGCCGGTGTCGCCGTCAACTCCACCATCGCCGGTTACGGCAAGCTCGGCCCGGATCCGTTGCCGATCGCAAAGATAGCCGCCAACCGCAAGGCTGCGGCCTCGCTGGTGGACAAGGTCGGCTTTGACAACTGATCTCTGGCGGCCTTCGTCTCTCCAACTGGCAAACGCTACAGGCGCACGGCCTCGCTCGCGAGGCCGTGTCCACGCCGGCCGCGCCGCAACCGCCATCGCGATCGCAACCGCTATCCTGGTCGCGGCACCCGTGATCTCGATCTTTGCGCTGGCTGTGCAGCCGGCGCCCGACGTGTGGCACGACCTGATCAACTACGTGCTGCCGGCGGCTCTCCTGGATACGGCCCTTCTGCTCGTCGGTGTCGGCGCGCTCACACTTCTGATCGGCGCCGGCACTGCATGGGTGATGTCGCGCCACGATTTTCCCGGCCGGAGCATGCTCCTGTGGCTGATGCCGCTACCGCTGGCGATTCCGACCTATCTTGCAGCCTATGTCTATGCCGACCTGTTCGAACCGCTCGGCCTGGTACATCGCACCTTGGCGATCTGGCTGCCGCTGCATGATGCCCTCGGCCTTCTGCCCAATTTGCGTTCGCTGCCGGGCGCCATCGTCGTGATCGGGCTCGTGCTCTACCCCTACGTCTATCTGTCTGCGCGTGCGACCTTCCAGGTTCAGTCTGCCGAATTCGCCGAGGCGGCCACGACGCTGGGCGCCAGCCGATGGACCGTTTTCTGGCGCGTTTCACTGCCGATGGCGCGGCCGGCGCTCGCGGTCGGCGTGGCGCTGGTCGCGCTGGAAACGCTCAACGACATCGGCGCCAGCGAATATCTCGGCATCCGCACGCTGACGGTCTCGATCTTCACCACCTGGCTCAATCGCGGCAGCCTTGCCGGTGCGGCCCAACTCGCATGCCTGATGCTCGCGATCGTCGCCGGCCTGATTGCGATGGAGCGATACGGCCGTCGCAACGCCAACATCGAATTCTCGGCCGAAAGCCCGCATGTGAGGCGGCGGACCCCGCTGTCCGGCGCGAGAGCGTGGATCGCGTTCACCGTCTGCGTGCTGCCGGTGCTGATCGGCTTCGTCGTGCCGCTGTCCTATCTCGCGCATCAGGCTCTCGGTCGCGGCCTGCTTGCGAATTTCGACCCGCTTCTGTGGCGCCACACCTTCCATTCGTTTGCCTTTGCAGCGCTCGCGACGCTGACGGCACTGATGCTCGCGCTCGCCACGACGATCGCCCACCGCTTGCGGCCTGATCCTCTGCGATATCTGGCGATGAGCATCGCGCAGGCCGGCTACGCGCAGCCGGGCCTCGTGATTGCCCTTGGTCTGCTGACCCCCGTCCTGGCGGTCGACAACGCACTGAGCGCGGCCGTCACCTGGACCGGACGTCCGCTGCCCGGGTTGCTCCTGGTCGGCTCCGGGATGGCCGTCGTCATCGGTTATACGATCCGGTTTCTGGCCGTCACGGTCGGCATGATCAAGGCCGGGTTCGACAGCATTCCGCGCGACTACGACGAGAGCGCGCGCACGGTCGGCGCGGGCCAGGCGGTCATGTTGAGGCAGATCTATCTGCCGCTGCTCCGGCCGGCGATGCTCGGCGCCGTCATCATCATGTTCGTCGATTGCCTGAAGGAGCTCCCGGCAACGCTGCTATTGCGGCCCCTCAACGTCGAGACATTGTCGACGTCGATCTACCAGTTCGCAAGCCGCGGCAATTTCGAGGACGGCGCGCTCGCGGCCCTCCTCATCGTCGCCGCCAGCATCGGCCCGGTTGCCTGGCTGACCCGGTTCTCCGAGGTGCCGAGCGGCCCCGCTTGAAGGCATGGGCGCATCGTCGGCACATGCGTCACGCATCGCATCGTGATGCGCGCTCCCGGCGCTTCTCGCCTTACGTGTTCTTCAGCGCGACGCGGAATTCGGCTTCGGTCTTGGCCTTGACTTCGTCGAGCGAGACGCCTTCGGCGAGCTCGATCAGCGCCATGCCGCCGCTGCCGTGCTTGTCGATGGTGAAGACGGCAAGATCGGTCACGACCATGTCGACCACGCGCTCGCCCGTCAGCGGCAGATTGCACTTCTTCAAGAGCTTCGGGCCGTCCTTGGCCGAATGCTCCATCACCACGATCACGCGCTTGACGCCGGCGACGAGATCCATCGCGCCGCCCATGCCCTTGACCATCTTGCCGGGGATCATCCAGTTGGCGAGATCGCCGTTCTGGGCCACCTGCATGGCGCCAAGGATGGAGAGATCCATATGGCCGCCGCGGATCATGCCGAAGGAATCGGCGCTTGAGAAATAGGAGGTCGAGGGCAGCTCGCTGACGGTCTGCTTGCCGGCGTTGATGAGGTCGGCATCTTCCTCGCCCTCATAGGGGAACGGGCCCATGCCGAGCATGCCGTTCTCGCTCTGCAGGGAGACGTCCATGCCGTCGGGGATGTAGTTCGAGACCAGCGTCGGGATGCCGATACCGAGATTGACGTAATAGCCGTCGCGCAATTCCTTTGCGGCGCGCGCGGCCATCTGTTCACGGGTCCAGGCCATATCAGTTCTCCTGTGTCGCGCTTAAGCCGCAGGCCGCGGGCGGGTGTTGCGGAATTCGATGCGCTTCTTGGCCGTGCCGACCTCGACGATGCGCTTCACGAAAATGCCGGGCGTGTGGATGTGGTCGGGATTGAGTTCACCGGCCGGAACCAGATGCTCGACCTCGGCCACCGTGATCTTCGCGGCGGTCGCCATCATCGGGTTGAAGTTGCGCGCGGTCTTGCGGTAGATGAGGTTGCCCGCGGTGTCGCCCTTCCAGGCGTGCACGATGGCGAGGTCGGCGAACAGGCCGCGCTCCATCAGGTATTTCTCGCCGTCGAACTCCTTTACTTCCTTGCCCTCGGCGATCAGCGTGCCGACGCCGGTCTTGGTGTAGAAGGCCGGAATGCCGGCGCCGCCGGCGCGGATGCGCTCGGCCAGCGTGCCCTGCGGGTTGAACTCGAGTTCCAGCTCGCCGGCGAGGTATTGCTTGGCGAACAGCTTGTTCTCGCCGACATAGGACGAGATCATCTTCTTGATCTGGCGGGTTTCGAGCAGGCGGCTGAGGCCGATCCCGTCGACGCCGGCATTGTTGGAGACGACCGTCAGGCCCTTGACTCCGGACTCCCTGATCGCGTCCGACAGCTCCTCGGCAATGCCGCAGAGGCCGAAGCCCCCCGACATGATCATCATGTTGTCCTTCAGAATGCCTGACAGAGCCGACTTGGCGTCGGGATAGACCTTGTTCATGCAAATGACCTTCGGCTAGCGGGCGTCGCGCCTGATTGGCGGCGATTATTAGGCGAAATCCTCCAAAGCCGTCAATGATACGGGGTTCTCCGGTCCGCCCCTGGGTGATAGAAGCTGCCCATGCCGTGGGCATAACTGCGAGGCGGCCTTGAAAGCGACAAGAAAACCCATCAAGTTGCGGCACTTAACACCATAGGATCCGGGCCTGGGCACGCAGGTTTCGCGGCCCGCCCTTCTGGCCAACGACCAACCCGATCAGGACATGCCATTGACCATGGCCCAAGGAATGAAGCGCCTCGGGACGCCGATCGCGGCGCTGCTCGGCGTCGCGCTGATCGGCCTGATCGCGACCTCATGGCTCATCAATCGCGACGCGCTGCGCAACGCGGTCGAAGCGCAGATCCGCGCCGTCACCGGACTCGAGCTCACTGTCGCGGGCAGTATCGACATTTCCGTGCTGCCGGCGAGCTACATCTCCTTCCGTGACGTCGGCCTCAAGGGCGGCGGCACCAGCGATCCCGCGCTCCAGGTCGACGTGCTCACCGCCAATCTGCGGCTGCTGCCGCTGTTGCTGCAGCGGTTCGAGATCTCCGACCTGACGCTGCTGCGGCCGCGCATCCATGTCAGCCTCAAGCCGGACGGCGAGAGCAACTGGACGCCCTTCATCCAGACCATCGCGCGCACCATGAAGCCCGGGGCCGAGAACCAGGTCTCGTTCTCCGAAATCCGGATCCAGGACGGCGTGCTCGACTACGAGGACGTCGCCACGCGTGCCACCGAAAAGCTCGAGGACGTCGACCTGTCGCTGGCCTGGCCTTCGATCTCGCGGTCCTTTGCCGCCACCGGACAGTTCGACTGGCGCGGCGACCGCGTCGACGGCTCGATCAGCTTTTCCGATTTCGTCGCTGCCCTCTCCGGCGACCGGTCCGGCCTGAAGGCGCGGATCGCCAGCGCGCCGCTCAAGCTCGCCTTCGACGGCAGCGTCGCCAATCGCACCAGCCCGATGATGGAGGGGACCGTTACGATCGACAGTCCGTCCTTGCGCAACGCGCTGCGCTGGACGGGGCAGCCGCAGCCCG
>JAEYTQ010000204.1 GCA_023433965.1 Pseudomonadota bacterium
TTCCTCTGGGTCGTGAAGCTCGGCAGCTTCCGTGGCGCCGCACAACGGCTCAACACCACCCAGCCGGCGATCTCCCAGCGCATCGCCCAGCTCGAGCGCGAGATGGGCGTGAAACTCCTGAACCGCGATCATCGCGTCGCATCGCCGACACCGAGCGGCCGGCAGATGATGGTGTATGCGGAGAAGCTGATCGGACTGCGCGCCGCGATGATGGCGGAGATCGGCGACCGGTCGGCGATGCGAGGCGTGATGCGGCTCGGTGTCGCCGAGACCATCGTGCACACCTGGCTGCCGCGCCTCGTGAAAAGCGTGAACGAGGTCTACCCGAACCTGTCGCTGGAAATCGAGGTCGACATCACCCCGAACCTCACCGCGCGCCTGCTCGCGCAAGAAATCGAGCTCGCCTTCGTCGTCGGGCCTCTATCCGCTTCCGGCGTGCACAACCGCGTGCTCGCCGATTATCCGATCGGCTTCCTCGCCAGCCCCTCGCTGGGGCTCGGCAACGGCCCGGTGACGCCGGCGGACCTCGCGCGGTTTCCGATCATCACCTTCCCGCGCAAGACCAAGCCTTACGAGGTGGTGCGCGAGGTGTTCGACCGGCCCGAGCTGCCGCCGATCCGCCTGCATGCTTCCGCTTCGCTGGCCACCGTCATCCACATGGCGGTCGAGGGGCTCGGCGTCGCCGTGATTCCCGACGCCATCGTCGAGAACGAGCTCGCCGATGGGCGCCTGCAACTGCTCGACACCGATCTCGTCATTGCACCCCTGACGTTCACGGCAAGCTGGCTCGCCTCGCCCGACGTCGTGGCCGTGGAGCGCGTGGCCGAACTTGCAAAGCAGATTGCGCAGAGCAGCCTCGCGGTTGACGCGCCCGCGCAGGCGCGTCATTGAAAAAGCCGCCGGATTTCTTCACGGTCATTCCGGGGCTCGCGCAGCGAGAACCCGGAATCTCGAGATTCCGGGTTCGCCCGCTGGGCGCCCCGGAATGACAGCGATGAATGGAAGGGACGCATGAGCCGAGCCGCCACCAACCTGCAAATCGATTCCGCCCGCTTGTGGGGCTCGATCCATGAGACCGCGCAGTTTGGTGCGACGGCCAAGGGCGGCGTGCGGCGGCTGACGCTCAGCAGCGAAGACAAGCAGGTTCGCGACTGGTTCCGCAAGGCCTGCGAGGACGCCGGGCTGGAAGTCCATGTCGATGCGCTCGGATCACAATTCGGCCTGCGCAAGGGACGCGACATGTCGAAGCTGCCGGTCGGCATCGGCTCGCATCTCGACACCCAGCCGACCGGCGGCAAGTATGACGGCATCCTGGGGACGCTCGGGGCGCTGGAGGTAATCCGCACCTTGAACGATGCCGGGATCGAGACCGAAGCGCCGATCTGCGTCGTGAACTGGACCAACGAGGAAGGCTCGCGCTTTGCGCCTGCGATGATGGCGTCCGCCGCCTATGTCGGCGACTTCACCACTGATGACATTTTGTCGCGCAAGGACGTCGAAGGCACGACCGTCGGTCAGGCCCTGGACAGCATCGGCTATCGCGGCGACAAGCCGGTCGGCTTCCAGAAGCTCGGCTGCTTCGTCGAGCTGCACATCGAGCAGGGTCCGATCCTGGAAGCGGAAGGCAAGACCATCGGCGTCGTCGATTCCGGCCAGGGCGTCTTGTGGTACGACGGCAAGATTTCCGGCTTCGAGAGCCATGCCGGCTCGACCCCGATGCCGCTGCGGCGCGACGCGCTGGCGACGCTGTCGGAGATCGTGCTTGCGATGGAGTCCATCGCCCGGAAACACGGGCCAAACGCGGTCGGCACCATCGGCGAGGCCGTGATCGCAAATCCCTCCCGCAACGTCATTCCCGGCGAGATCGCCTTCACCATGGACTGCCGCAGCGCGGACGGCGCCATCATGGACGCGCTCGATCGCGATTTGCGCGCCGCCATCACCGAGATCGCCGCGCGCCGCAAGGTCGATGTGAAGATCGATCTGGTCTGGCGCAAGCCACCGACGCATTTCGATCCCAAGCTGATCGCAGCCGTCGAGAACGCCGCCAAGACGCTGGGCTATTCCTCGCGCCGCATCACCTCCGGCGCCGGCCACGACGCCTGCAACCTCAACACCATCATGCCGGCAGCGATGGTGTTCGTGCCCTGCAAGGACGGCATCAGCCACAACGAGCTGGAAGACGCGACGCAGGGCGACTGCGCGGCGGGCACCAACGTTCTCATGCATACCGTGCTGGCGATCGCCGGCGTCGCATCCTGACCGGAGAGAAGCATGCGCGGAGTTTTCGTCGACGCCAATGAAGCCTTGGCCGTGATCATGGAGCGGCTAACGAGACCCGACGATCCCAAAGTTCGGATCCACAGGGATCCCGACATCAAGCCGGAGCAATATCCTGATATTCTCGACGGCGCCGAGATCGCCATCGTCGACCACACCGCGCTTCCCACCGAGGTAGCGAGGAAATGCACCGGCCTGAAGCACGTCGTGTTCCTCGGCACCGGCGCGCGCAGCTACATGAATCCGGAAGAGCTCGCCGAGCTCGGCATTTCCGTGCATCTGATCAAGGGCTATGGCGACACCGCGGTCGCCGAATCCGCGATCGCGTTGATGTGGGCTTCGGCCCGCGTCATCGCGATGATGGACCGCGAGATGCGGGCCGGCAACTGGCTGCGCGAGGACGGCATGCAGCTCACCGGCAAGACCCTCGGCCTGATCGGCTTCGGCGGTATCGCCGCGGAGGTCGCCCGCATCGCTTCGGGCAGCGGCATGAAGGTGATCGCCTGGAATCGCACGCCGAAGAGCCATCCGGGTGTCGAGTTCACCGATCTCGAGACGGTCCTGGCAAGAAGCGACGTGGTGTCGCTGCACCTGCTGCTCAACGACGAGACGCGCGGCATGATCACCCGCGAGAGGATCGCGAAAATGAAACCGGGCGTCATTTTCGTCAATACCGCGCGCGCCGCGATCGTCGACGAGGCCGCCATGATCGAGGCGCTGAAGTCGGGTCACATCCGCCATGCCGGCCTCGACGTCTTCAACACCGAGCCGCTGCCTGCAGAGCACCCGCTGACGAAGATTCCCAACGTGACGCTGTCGGCGCATTCGGCGTTCCGTACGCCCGAGGCCAGCGAGAACCTGATTGAAGCGGCATTGGTCCATTGCCGCCGGATCGTGAAGGGGTAAGAAGAACAACAATGGCCGAGTATCGCAACATCAAGGCAGGGCCGCTCATCAACGCCATCCACGCCATCATCAAGGCCGGCGGCTCCTCGGATCGCGAGGCCGAGCTCGTGGCCACCAATCTTGTCGAAGCCAATCTCAAAGGGCACGACTCGCACGGCGTCGGCATGATCCCGCGCTATGTCCAGAGCGTCACCAATGGCGGCCTCGCCGTGAACGCGCACGTCAAGATCGTGCTCGACACCGGACCGCTCCTCACCCTCGACGGCCTCACCGGCTACGGACAGGTGATCGGGCATGAAGCGATGGAGTTGGCGGCCGAGCGCGCCAAGCAGAACGGCGTTTGCCTCGTCGGGCTCTCCAACGCGCACCATATCGGCCGGATCGGCCATTGGGCCGAGCAGTGCATCGAGCACGGCCTGGTCTCGATTCATTTCGTCAACGTGATCTCGCGCCCGATCGTGGCGCCTTGGGGCGGCAGCGATGCCCGCCACGGCACCAACCCGTTCTGCGTGGGCATCCCCCGCAAGGGCAAGGATCCGATCGTGCTCGATTTCGCCACCAGCAGGATCGCGCAAGGCAAGACCCGCGTCGCCCACAACAAGGGCGTCGAGCTGGAGCCCGGCACCATCATCGACCACGAGGGCAAACCGACCATCAATCCGCGTTACACCGTGATCCCGCCATACGGCGCCATCCTCCCCTTCGGCGAGCACAAGGGCTCGGGCCTCGCGCTGGTGTGCGAGATCCTCGGCGGCGCGCTCGCCGGCGGAGAGGTGGTGAAGGGTTCGTCCGACGGCAAGCACAACGTTCTCAACGGCATGCTCTCGATCGTCATCGATCCCGGCAAGCTCGGGACCGGCGAGAACCTTGCGCGCGAAGTCGAAAGCTTCGTCGCCTGGCACACCGCCTCGCCGCCCGCGCCGGGGGTCGACAAGGTCAAGATCGCCGGCGAACCGGAGCGCGAGACCAAGACGAAGCGCCTCGCCGAAGGCATTCCGGTCGATCCGACCACCTGGAAGGAAATTGTGGAGGCCGGGAAGAAGTTCGGGCTGGACCAAGCGGTGATCGAGAAGATCGCGGGTTGAGCGGCTCGACGCGCAATGCGCTTCTTCCTT
>JAEYTQ010000210.1 GCA_023433965.1 Pseudomonadota bacterium
ATCTTGTTCGAGGTGCGCGGCCAGATGTAGTCGGAGCCGATGAAGAAGAACGACTTGGCGCCCTTTTGCTTGGCGATCCAGTTCAGGCCGGCGAGAATCTGCTGGGTCGCTTCCTGGCCGGTGTAGATCACGTTCTTGGACTGCTCGAGGCCTTCGTAGAAGGTCGGGTAGTAGAGCATGCCGTTGTACTGCTCGACCACCGGCAGCACCGCCTTGCGGGAGGCCGCGGTCCAGCAGCCCATGATTGCCGCGACCTTGTCGTTGACGAGAAGCTTCTTCGCCTTCTCGGCGAAGGTCGGCCAATCCGACGCGCCATCCTCCTGGATGAACTTGATCTTGCGGCCGAGCACGCCGCCCGCCGCGTTGATCTGCTCGATCGCGAGCTTTTCGGCCTGGATCGAGCCGGTCTCGGAGATGGCCATCGTGCCGGTCGCCGAGTGCAGGATGCCGACCGTTACCTCGGTGTCGGTGACGGCGAGACCCGTGGTGTTGACCGCCGAGGTCGCCGGGGCCTGCGCAAATGACCCCCGCGGCAGCATCGTCATGGCCGGTACGGCGGCCATTCCCAGCAATAATTTGCGCCGAAGCGGCGACAACACGCCCTTGTTTGCTTCGTCCGACATGAGCACCCCCACTTTTGTTCGAGAACACGCGATTGGTGCCGTGAGGATGGCTTGGATTTGGGCAACAAAAGCATACGCAAGATCGCGTATACTGCACCGCAAAATGCCGACGTAGGCTTTTGGTACGGAATTTGCGAGGGCTCGGGTCCGTATCGGGAGTGGGGTAGAGCGTGGCAGGGCGGCAGCGAATAGACCGCGTCAGGCGCCAGTACAACCAATGGGTCGCCAACCAGACGCTGGAAGACTACGCGCTGCGCTTCACCGCGAAGAGCGCGCGCCGCTGGTCCGCCGCGCGGGTCGCCAACACCGCGCTGGGCGCGATCTCGTTCCTGGCGATGGAGGCGATCGGCGGTACCATCACGCTGAACTATGGGGTCACCAACGCGACCACCGCGATCCTCGTGGTCTCTCTGATTATCTTCTGCTGCGGGGTGCCGATCGCCTATTATGCCGCCAAATGCGGCATCGACATCGACCTGCTCACGCGTGGCGCCGGCTTCGGCTACATCGGCTCGACCGTGACCTCGCTGATCTATGCGTCCTTCACCTTTATCTTCTTCGCGATCGAAGCCGTGATTCTGGCGTCCGCGCTCGAGATGTGTTTCGGGATCCCGCGCCCGATCGGCTATCTCATCAGCGCCGTCGTCATCATCCCGCTGGTGGCTTATGGCATCACGCTGATCAGCCGCTTTCAGTTGTGGACGCAGCCGCTGTGGGTGATCCTTCACATCATTCCGTTCGCGGCGATCGCCTGGCACAACCCGAGCTCTTTTGCGGAGTGGCGCAAGTTCTCGGGCGAGCACGGCGACCTCAACGGACATTTCGACCTGTTGCTGTTCGGCGTCGCGGCTTCGGTGGTGTTCTCGCTGGTGGCGCAGATCGGCGAGCAGGTCGACTTCCTGCGATTCCTGCCGCGCGACCGTCGCGCCTCCAGGGTCTCCTGGTGGGTGGCGATGATGAGCGCAGGACCGGGCTGGATCGTGCTGGGCGCGCTGAAGCTCCTGGCCGGCTCGTTTCTCGCCTTCTTCGCGCTCAGCCACGGCGTGCCGCCCGAGGAGGCCGCCGAGCCGGCGCACATGTATCTCGAAGCGTTCCGCTATGTGCTCTCGCAGCCCGAGCTCGCACTGGCGTTGACCGGCACGTTCGTCATCCTGTCGCAGGTCAAGATCAACGTCACCAACGCCTATGCCGGCTCGATCGCCTGGTCGAACTTCTTCTCGCGCCTGACCCACAGCCATCCCGGGCGCGTGGTCTGGCTGGTCTTCAACGTCATCGTGGCGTTGCTGTTGATGGAGATCGGCGTCTACAAGGCCCTGGAACAGACGCTGGCGCTCTATTCGAACGTCGCGATAGCCTGGGTCGGCGCGCTGGTCGCCGATCTCGTCGTCAACAAGCCGCTCGGATTGCGGCCGCAGCAGATCGAGTTCAAGCGCGCGCATCTCTACGACGTCAATCCGGTCGGCGTGGGCGCCATGACGATAGCGACCATCGTCTCCATCAGCGCCTTCTATGGCCTGTTCGGACCGACCGCGAAGGCCCTGTCGGCCTTCATCGCGCTCGCGGCGGCCTTCATCACCGCGCCGTTGATCGCGTGGGCAACCGGCGGCAAGTACTACATCGCGCGCAAGCCGAAGCGGAGCTGGCAGAACATCGAAGCTATTCAATGCTGCATCTGCGAGCACGGGTTTGAACCGGAGGACATGGCCTCCTGCCCCGCTTACGCCGGCCCGATCTGCTCCCTGTGCTGTTCGCTGGACGCGCGCTGTCACGATCTCTGCAAGCCGCACGCACGAATCCAGGCCCAGGTGTCGGAGACGCTGGGCAGACTGATGCCGGAGCCGATCTATGCTCGCATCAACTCGCAGCTCGGCCACTACATCGGCGTGTTCGTGGTTTCCGCGGGCCTCGTTGCGCTGGTGCTCGGCCTGATTTATCTGCAGACGTCGGCGAGCGTGCATGGCGACAACGCAATCGTTTCCGACGTGCTCTGGAAGGTGTTCTTCTCGCTCAGCATCATCATCGGCGTTGTCGCATGGCTGTTCGTGCTGGCGCAGCAGAGCCGCCGCGCCGCCGAAGCCGAGACGCGGCGGCAGACCGCGCTGCTGATCCAGGAGATCGACGCCCACAAGCGCACCGACGCCGAGCTCCAGCGCGCCAAGGAGGTCGCCGAATCCGCCAACCTCGCCAAGAGCCGCTATGTCGTCGGCCTGAGCCACGAGCTGCGCTCGCCGCTGAACGCGATCAGCGGCTATGCCCAGCTGCTGGAGCAGGATGCGACGCTCAGCACCAAGCCTCGGGACCAGGTTCGCGTGGTCCGCCGCAGCGCCGACCACCTCTCCGGCCTGATCGACGGCATCCTGGACATCTCGAAGATCGAGGCGGGGCGGCTGTATCTGTCGCGCGACGAGGTGCGCTTGGGCGAGTTCCTCGACCAGCTCGTCGGCATGTTCCGCCTGCAGGCCGCGGCCAAGGGCATCGACTTCGTGTTCCGGCGGCCGCCGCACCTGCCGCGCGTGGTCTATGCCGACGAGAAGCGGCTGCGACAGGTGCTGATCAACCTGCTCTCGAACGCCATCAAATTCACCCAGACCGGCAGCGTGCAGTTCGTGGTGCACTATCGCAGCCCGGTCGCGGAGTTCGAGGTGGTCGACACCGGCCCGGGCATCCAGGCCGACGATCTCGAACGCATCTTCGCGCCATTCGAGCGGGGGGCGCTCGGCGTCTCGCAACCACAGACCGGCACCGGCCTCGGGCTCACGATCAGCCGCCTGCTCGCCGGCGTGATGGGCGGCGACATCAAGGTCACGAGCACGGTCGGCACCGGCTCGACGTTCAAGGTCAAGATTCTGCTCTCGGAGGTCACCAATCCCCAGCGCATCGCGCCGGTGGAGGCACCGGTCTCCGGCTATCACGGCCCGCGCAAGACCATCCTCGTCACCGACGATGATCCCGTTCATCGCGACCTCCTGCGCGAGGTGCTGACGCCGCTCGGCTTCATTCTGCTCAGTGCGCCCGACGGCGCGGGCTGCTTGGCGCTGGCGCAGCATTGCCGACCGGATCTGTTCCTGCTGGACATCTCGATGCCCGCCATGGACGGCTGGGCCGTGGCCGAGGCTTTGCGCGCGAGCGGCCATCATCAGGCACGCATCCTGATGGTGTCCGCAAGCGCGCTCGAGGCCCATGGCGCGCCGCTGGCGCAGCCCTTTCACGACGGTTACCTGATGAAGCCCATCGACATCCCGCGGCTGCTCGAGACGATCCGCCAGTTGCTCAAGCTCGAGTGGCAATACGGCTCGAACGGGACCGCGGTGCCGCTCTGGCGTCCCGAGACCGGGTCGAAGCCGCCGCTGCGGCACATCGAGGCGCTGATCGGATTGGGCCAGATCGGCTACGTCAAGGGCATCCAGCTGAAGCTGGACGAGATCGGCAGCGAGCACCCCGAACATGCCGACTTCGTTGCGCAGATGCGATCGCTGGTCGATCGCTTCGATCTCGACCAGTACATGACCACATTGAAGACGTTGCATGCTTATGAGCATTGAACCCAAGAAGCGCGACGTCGCGCTCGTCGTCGACGATTCCCCGGAGACGCTGCGGCTGCTCACCGACGCGCGCGACGGCGCCGGTATGACGGTCATGGTGGCGCTCGACGGCGCCGCCGCGATGCGCATCATCGATCAGATCACGCCCGACATCGTGCTGCTCGATGCCGTGATGCCTGGCATCGACGGCTTCGAGACCTGCCGGCGGCTCAAGCGCGATGCCGGGCTTGCCAATGTCCCCGTGATCTTCATGACGGGCCTTGCCGAAACCGAGCACATCGTACGCGGACTGGAAGCCGGCGGCGTCGACTACGTGACCAAGCCGATCGTGATCGAGGAGATGCTGGCGCGCATCCGCGTCCATCTCGGCAATGCCCGGCTGACCCAGAGCGCGCGCGCCGCACTCGACGTCTCCGGACGCTTCCTGTTCGCGGTCAATCGCCAGGGCGATCTGCTATGGGCAACCCCGCAGGCGCAGAGACTGCTGTCCGACCACCGCGGCGCACAGGCCGACGACTTCGTCCTGCCGCCAGCGCTGCTGCAATGGCTGGAGCAGGCCAAGGCCAAAGGCAGCGCGAAGTCCCAAGCAGTCTCTCTGCCTGACAATCCGCAACTCCGGCTCTACTACATGGGCGAAACCGCGCCGAACGAGTTCCTGCTGCGGCTCTCCAGGGACTCCGGCACAACGCTGCCGCCCGAATTCAGCAGCGAGCTCGGCCTCACCACCCGGGAAGGCGAGGTTCTGGCCTGGCTCAGCAAGGGCAAGACCAACCGCGACATCGCGCAGATTCTTGGATTGAGCCCGCGCACCGTCGACAAGCATCTGGAGCAGATCTACGCCAAGCTCGGCGTGGAGAACCGGACGGCCGCCGCGGCGATCGCCACGAATGCGACGCGGAGGAATTCGTGAGTCTGCTGCAAATGTGTTGAGATGCCGCGCACCCGAGCCACGTCGTCCCGGGCTCGCTTCGCGCCGGGACGACAGCGGAGTGTCGGGGTGAACGTCGCCACCCCTGACATCGGCATCCTCAACTGTACACAAACGCCTTGTCGTCGAGGTCCGTTTTCGGGATCTCGTCCTTTTCGGTCCAGTAATCCTGGCTGTGCTGCCATTCCGGCTTGTCGCCGCGCTTGGGCAACAGGTCCATGTTGCGCATCATGTAGCCGGGGTTGAAGTTTTCCGGATCGATCCAGGGCAGGATCGGCATGTTGTGATCTTCCGGGCGGAGCTTGACCTCGACCTTCCTGGCACCTTTCGCCTTCATGTGTCCGAGCAGCCTGCAGACGAAATCGGCGACGAGATCGACGCGCAGCGTCCAGCTGGCGCGGAAATAGCCGAACACCCAGACCATATTCGGAACGCCCGTGAACATCATGCCGCGGTAGGTGACGGTGTCGCCGAAGGCGAGCGGCTTGCCGTCGATCGCGAAGGCGATATCGCCGAGCGCGGCGAGGTCGAAGCCGGTCGCGGTGACGATGATGTCGGCCTCGAGCACCTTGCCTGATTTGAGCTGGATGCCGTTCTCCACGAAGCTTTCGATCTCATCGGTCACGACCGAGGCCTTGCCGCTGGCGATGCCCTTGAACAGATCGGCATCCGGTACGAAGGCGATGCGCTGCCGCCACGGCCGGTATTTCGGCGTGAAGTGCGTTTCGACGTCGTAGTCGGGACCGAGCACCGCACTGATCTGGCCGATCAGCTCCTTTTTGACCTGCTCGGGCTTGGACACGCAGAGTTTCGTGAACGCATCCTGCTCGAACAGGATCTTGCGCCGCACGATCTCGTGGATCCAGGCCTCGTCGACCTGCAACCGGCGCAGTTCTTCCGCGATCTCGATGGCGTTGCGGCCCAGGCGGAAGTAGGTCGGTGAACGCTGCAGCATGGTGACATGCGCGCATTGGTCCGCGATGTTCGGCACCAGCGTCGCCGCGGTGGCGCCTGAGCCGATCACGACGACCTTCTTGTTCGCGAGCTCGATATCATCGGGCCAGGTCTGGGGATGGACGATGCGACCCTTGAAGCGGTCCATGCCCTTCCATTCCGGCGTGTAGCCTTCCGAGTGGCGATAATAGCCCTGGCACATCCAGAGGAAGTTGGCGGTGAAGGTCCTGGGCTCGCCGGTGTCGGTCGTCACCGCCTCGATGGTCCAGAGATTTTGCTCGCTCGACCAGCTCGCCGAATTGATCCTGTGCTTGTAGCGAATGTGCCGCGCTATATCGTTGTCGTCGACAACCTCTTTCATATAGGAGAGGATTTCCTCGGCGGTTGCAATCGGCGGGCCGACCCACGGCTTGAAGCTGTAACCGAAGGTATGGAGATCGCTGTCGGAGCGAATGCCGGGATAGCGATGTGTGCTCCAGGTGCCGCCGAACGTTTCCTGTGTCTCCAGGATGACGTAGCTCGTGCCCGGAAGCTGCTGCTGGATGTGATAGGCGCTGCCGATGCCGGAGATACCGGCGCCGACGATCAGCACGTCGAAATGTTCAGAGGCCTGCTTGGCCGTGGCGTGACTGCGAACAGCGACATTCATTGTTGCTTCTATGCCTTGCTTGCTTTTGTGGCCGCCCTTGACCGGACGGCGCGTTTCCTCCGCAACGGGCATGATCGCCCGCCGCGCCTCCGCTTCAAAATGACATAGATCAAGTCACGGTCAAATCACAGTGCCGCACCCCAGCTGCGCGCCGTCTGCAAGATCCAGTCGCGATAAAGCGTCAGCGGCGTCACGCCGGTCAACCCGCCGCAACCGGCCGCGCCGTTCGGCCCCGTGGACCAGCAGATGAGGCCGACGAGCACGGGACCGTTCGGCTTGTCCTCGAACACGGGGCCGCCGGAATCGCCGGTGCAAGCACCAATTCCGTCGCGAACGCCGTTGGTTACAGGATCGACCAGGCGAATCTGGAGGGTGCCGGGCTGCCCGGTCGCGACGAGCCCAGCAACGCGCGTGGCGCCGCCGCTCTTGCCGTCACCGCGAACGGTGACGCCAATACCGGCGATGACGAAGCGGCCGCCGACCCGAACTGGAATCGTCGGCATGCCGACCGTCACCGTGGATTTTCCCTTTGGTGGAATTTCCAACTGCAACAGCGCGACGTCGGCGGTGGCGCGATGCGCCTGCATCGCCTGCATGTTGAAGCTCGGATGGATCGCGACGGTCCGCACATTCAGCAATTGCGGCTGTCCATCGCTCCCGCGATCGACGATCTTGTAGTCCGCGCCCGGCGGCACGCAGTGGGCGACCGTCAGGACCACGCGGGGTGCAACCAGGCTCCCGGTGCAGAAATTGCCGCGCGAGCCAACGATGGTGACGATGGCGCGTGCGACACCATCGGCCTGCGGCGTGCCGCCACCGACGATGGCGTGGGCTGGCGTCGCGAGCAGCAACGCAGCCGCGACGAACGGGGCAGGCTTCTTCATGGGAACATGCATCGATATCGATCAAGGCGGACGATTTGCTTCGGACTGGCCCTTGCCGATAGCGCATGCTAGCCCTCTTGGAAAGGAATTGACGAGGGCAGGACATTGACGGTCGAGGCGGTGATCTTTGACTTTGGCGGCGTGCTGACAAGCTCGCCCTTCGAGGCGTTCACGCGGTTCGAGACCGAACGCGGCCTGCCCGTGGACATCATCCGGCGCACCAACGCCGCCAATCACCTGGAGAACGCCTGGGCCAGGTTCGAGCGCGCCGAGGTGGGCATTGACACTTTCGATGAGTTGTTCGCCGCGGAATCGCTCGCGCTCGGCGCGGAAGTGCGCGGCCGCGACGTGCTGCCGCTGCTGCAGGGCGATCTGCGCCCGGAGATGGTCGAGGCCCTGAAGCGCATCAAGGCGCAATTCAAGACCGGCTGCATCACCAACAACCTCCCCGCCAACGCGATCGGCAGCCTGACGGGACGCTCACTCTACATCGCCGAAGTCATGGTGCTGTTCGACCACGTCATCGAATCCGCCAAGATCGGCCTGCGCAAGCCCGACCCGCGCATCTACGAGATGATGGTGGAGACGCTGAAGGTCGATCCGAAGAAGTGCGTCTATCTCGACGATCTCGGCGTCAATCTGAAGCCGGCGCGCGAAATGGGCATGACCACGATCAAGGTCACGAGCGGCGCACAGGCGATCGCGGAGCTCGAGACGGTGACGGGACTGAAGCTGGGGTAGGCGCGTCATACTCCGTCATTGCGAGCGCAGCGAAACAATCCAGAGTCTTTCCGCGGAGGTAGTC
>JAEYTQ010000256.1 GCA_023433965.1 Pseudomonadota bacterium
GCTCGGCGCTGTTCACCCGCGGCGAGACCCAGGCGATGGTCGTGACCACGCTCGGCACCGGCGAGGACGAGCAGTACATCGACGCGCTGTCGGGAACGTACAAGGAAACCTTCCTGCTGCACTACAACTTCCCGCCCTATTCGGTCGGCGAGACCGGCCGCCTCGGCGGCACCAAGCGCCGCGAGATCGGCCACGGCAAGCTCGCCTGGCGCGCGATCCATCCGGTGCTGCCGCCGCACCACGAATTCCCCTACACCACGCGCGTGGTGTCGGAGATCACCGAGTCGAACGGCTCGTCCTCGATGGCTTCGGTCTGCGGCGCTTCGCTCGCGCTGATGGATGCGGGCGTGCCGTTGAAGCGGCCGACCGCGGGCATCGCGATGGGCCTGATCCTCGAAGACAAGCGCTACGCGGTTCTCTCGGACATCCTCGGCGACGAAGACCATCTCGGCGACATGGATTTCAAGGTGGCCGGCACGGAGCAGGGCATCACCTCGCTCCAGATGGACATCAAGATCGAGGGCATCACCGAAGAGATCATGAAGGTGGCGCTGGCCCAAGCCAAGGACGGTCGCATTCATATCCTCGGTGAGATGGCCAAGGCGCTCACCAACGCCCGCGCGGAGCTCGGCGAATACGCCCCGCGCATCGAGACCTTCAAGATCGCCACCGACAAGATCCGCGAAGTGATCGGCACCGGCGGCAAGGTGATCCGTGAGATCGTCGAGAAGACCGGCGCCAAGGTCAACATCGAGGACGACGGCACCGTGAAGGTCGCCTCCAGCGACGGCGAGGCGATGAAGGCCGCGATCAAGTGGATCAAGTCGATCGCGTCCGATCCGGAAGTCGGCCAGATCTACGACGGCACCGTCGTCAAGGTGATGGAGTTCGGCGCCTTCGTGAACTTCTTCGGCTCCAAGGACGGCCTCGTCCACATCAGCCAGCTCGCGTCCAATCGCGTGCAGAAGACCTCCGACGTCGTCAAGGAAGGCGACAAGGTCAAGGTCAAGCTGCTCGGGTTCGACGATCGCGGCAAGACCCGCCTGTCGATGAAGGCGGTCGACCAGACCACCGGCGAGGACCTCGAGGGCAAGGGCGGCGAGAGCGAGAAGGCCCCGCGCGAAGCGGCCGGCGAGTAAATTCTCGCGACAACGCGGAAAAGAACGAAGGGCGGCCGAAAGGCCGCCCTTTTTGTTGTGCACGACGTATCGGCTCGCCGCAATCCGAAGCCCGCATGAAGCGAAGCGGAATGCGGGGGCGGCGTCCCGGATTGCGCTGCACTCTATCCGGGCTACGAGAAGTCACCTCCCCCGCAAGCAAGCGGGAGAGGTGAACCTGACCTCACGCCACGATGTCGTAGCGGTCGAGGTTCATCACCTTGGTCCAGGCCTTCGCGAAGTCCTTCACGAACTTCTCTTTCGAGTCCGAGGTGGCATAGACCTCGGCGAAGGCGCGAAGCTGCGAGTGCGAGCCGAAGATCAGATCGACGCGCGTGGCGGTCCACTTGACGGCGTTGGTCTTGCGGTCGTGGCCTTCGTAGACGCCGTCGGCACCGGGCGGTGCCCATTGCGTGCTCATGTCGAGCAGGTTGACGAAATAGTCATTGCTCAACGTACCCACCTTCGAGGTGAAGACGCCGTGCTTCGACCCGCCGGCATTGGCGCCGAGCACACGCAGACCACCAACCAGCACCGTCATCTCGGGCCCGGTCAGCCTCAGCAGCTGGGCGCGGTCGACGAGGGCCTCTTCCGGGTGCATGAACTGATGCCGCTTGCCGATGTAGTTGCGGAAACCGTCGGCGCGCGGCTCCAGCGGCGCGAAGGAGGCCGCATCCGTCTGCTCCTGCGAGGCATCCATGCGGCCCGGCGTGAAGCCGACCTTGACGTCGACGCCGGCATCCTTGGCAGCCTTCTCGACCGCGGCGGTGCCGCCGAGCACGATCAGGTCCGCGAGCGAGACCTTCTTCGCGCCGGACGACGCGTTAAAGTCCTTCTGGATGCCTTCGAGCTTGCCGAGCACCTTGGCGAGCTGGGCCGGCTCGTTCACCTCCCAGTCCTTCTGCGGAGCCAGGCGGATGCGCGCACCGTTGGCGCCGCCGCGCTTGTCGGAGCCACGGAACGTCGAGGCCGAGGCCCAGGCCGTCGAGACCAACTCCGGCACCGAGAGGCCCGAGGCCAGGATCTTCGACTTGAGGGCCGCGATGTCCTGCTCGCTGACCAGCTCGTGGTTCACGGCCGGAATCGGATCCTGCCAGATCAACGTCTCCTTCGGCACCAGCGGGCCGAGATAGCGCTGGATCGGGCCCATGTCGCGATGGGTGAGCTTGAACCAGGCGCGTGCGAAGGCGTCCGCGAACTGATCCGGGTGTTCCAGGAAACGGCGCGAGATCTTCTCGTAGATGGGATCGAACCGGAGCGAGAGGTCCGTCGTCAGCATCGTCGGCCGATGCTTCTTCGACTTGTCGAAGGCATCGGGGATGATCGCCTCGGCGTTCTTGGCGGTCCACTGCTGCGCACCAGCCGGGCTCTTGGTCAGCTCCCATTCGAAACCGAACAGGTTCTCGAAGAAGTTGTTGCTCCACTTCGTCGGCGTC
>JAEYTQ010000384.1 GCA_023433965.1 Pseudomonadota bacterium
TCCGCCGCCCGCTCGAACGCTGCAAAGGCGATGCGCGCTGCCGCGATCGCCTCGACCTCGTCGCAGGACTCTTCGCTTTCAAGCCTCGACAGGAAGCTTTGCCAGAGCCGCTTGCCTGCACCGTGGCTGAGGTAGCTGGTGGCCTGCGCGATGCGCGGGTCGGTGGCCTCCGCGAGCTCCCTTAGCAGGAATTTGGCCCCAAGCCGGGAGCCTTCGAGCACGTACATGGCGCCGAGCATGCCGCTGGAAGTGAGCGGCGGCACCGAGACGGTGGATTGCACGGCGCTGCCGAGCCGTCCGAGATCGGCCGTGATCGCGGCGCTGCGCGTGCGCTCCGGCCAGTCAGGGAACAGGTCGGCGACACCAGCCTCGACGAGTGCGGCTTCGAGCGGCAGCAGCGCGCCGGCGCTGGCCTGAAGGAAACGGCGGTAACCCGCCAGAACGGTGAGATCGAACGACGAAAGCTGCGCATCAAGCTCCCGGTGCGCAGCCGCAGTCGCATCTCTCAATCGCTCACGAAGTCCAGGGAAGCCGGGATTTACCTGTGTCGCGACGTTCGAAACCCCAGCCAGCATGAATTTCCCAACGCGCGCAGTGTCGGGGGCGCGATTGCCCCGGAAGCGAAGAAAACGCCGGCGGACCCGAAAAGGTTCCGCCGGCTCTGGAGTATCCGGAGAAGGCGGCGGGCCACGTTCCCTTCATTGTCGTCGCCGGGGCCTTTGCAGCTCGTAGGCGATCTCCGCCCGGGTCATCCCACAGTCCTGAAGCTCCCGTTCGGTCATGACGGCGAGCTGCTCCCAGGCGCGAGACCGTTCGCGCCGGGCGCGGACCATCTCGATGAGCGCCCGCCAAGCGCGCATGGCCCTCGCCCGTTCGGCCCGATGAAAGCGGCCGGCGGAGGCGACACGCATTCCCCTCAGCTCGCGGCCCTCACCGTGCCCAACGGAAACGGACCGAGCGCCTTCTCGGTCAGGATCGAGTCGCAGTACTCGCGGATTTCCTTGATCTTGCCGTTCTCGAGACGAAACACGAGACAGTAGTCGTTGTCGTAGCGCACGCCCTCGGGCGTGACGTTGTCGCCCTTGGCCTCCACGACGACCACATCGCCGTCGGCGAGGAAGCGGTGCGCGACGGTGCGCGTGCGGTCGCGCAGGCGGGTCCGCACATAGCCGTGGAGGTCGTTGAGGATCGCCTCCTTGCCCGAAAACGTGCGTGACCAGGAATACTGGCCGGTCACGACCCATTTGGCATCCTCGGCAAGGCTTGCGGTGAACAGGGCTCGATCGCGCGCGGCCGGATCGGGATTGGCGGCGGCGGCGAAAATACCCTGCATCAGTTTCTTGTTGTCAGCAGCGCTCATGGCGGCATCTCCGTGTGATGAGAACACGGAGATCATCGCCGCGGCGGCATAATTCTTCAAATCGATATGAAATATGATATCTATTCGCTTCATGAATTTGAACTCGCTTGACCTCAATCTACTGACTGCGCTCGACGCATTGCTGCGCGAGGCCAATGTCAGCCGTGCAGCCATGCGCATCGGGCTGTCACAGCCGGCCACCAGCCACGCCCTGCAACGCCTGCGCGACATCTTCGGCGACCCGCTGCTGGTGCGCACCGGCGCGCGCATGGAGTTGACGCCGCGAGCACAGGCGTTGCGCGCGCCGCTCGCTCAGGCGCTCGACCAGGTGCGCGGACTGTTCGTGCCTGACGACTTCGATGCCGCACGCAGCGAGCGGCAATTCCGCCTGATGATGCCGGACCTGGCGGTCGAGCTGCTGATGCCGCCCTTGATGGAGAAGGTGACGAAGGCCGCGCCCAACGGGCGGATCGACGTCGTGCCGTGGCGGGGGCCTGCGATCTTCCACGCCGAGTTCGCCCGCACCATCGACCTCGTGATCTCGATCGGCAACGCCTTCAAGGGCTTTCACCGGCAATTGCTCTATACCGACAGCGATGCGCTGGCGGTCCGGCGCGGCCACCCCGTGGCCGCGAAGCTGAAGCGGCGCGAGACCTTTCTCGCCGCGCGCCATGTCGGCGTGATCATCCGCGGCAATTCGGAGGATCTCATCGACACCTGGCTGCGGACCGAAGGCATCGAGCGGCAGATTTCGCTGGTGGTGTCAGGCTATCTCGAAGCGCTGCACGTTGCCGCCCGCACCGACCTCGTCGCCTTCGTGCCGCGCCGGCTGATCGCCGCGCTGTCGAAACAGCTCGGCCTCGTCACGGTGACGCCGCCGCTCGATCCCGGCATCGACGAGCAGTTCATGTTCCATCCGACCCGCGCGCAGATGGACCCCGGCTCGATCTGGCTGCGGCGGCTGATGCTGGAGACGGGACGGGAATTGGAGAAGCGGAAGACCTTGTAGGGTGGGCACGCCACTTCTATCTTCGTCGCGAAAGCATGGTGGGCACGGCGCTACGCGCGTTTGCCCACCCTACAGAAGCCGGGCCCTACGCCTTCTGAGCTTCCATCACCTTTGCCACGGCGGGGCGATCGGACATGCGCTTGAAATGATCGGCGATCTTCGGCGTCGCGTTGATGTCGACGCTGTCGCCTTCGAGCCAGGTCGAGAGCGTGTAGAGATAGGGATCGCAGATCGTGTACTGCTCGCCCATCACCCAGGGCCCCCGAAACATCTTTTGCTCGATCAGCTTGAAGCAGGCGGCCATGGTCTTCGGCACCATCGCCTTCATGTCGGCGAACGAGCTCTCCTGCGTCGCCCAGCGCGCGCCGCGCATCTTGTGGGCGTGGTTGATGTGCACGGTCGAGCAGAGATAGGAGTTGAACGACTGCACCTGAGCGAAGTCGAAGGGGTCGTCGAGCGGCGCGAGCTTCGCCTTGGGAAACATTTGCGCGATGTAGGCAAGCATCGCGGGCGTCTCGGTCAGGACGCCGCGATCGGTCACCAGCGCGGGCACCCGGCCCTTGGGGTTGATGGCGAGATAATCCGGGCTGTTCTGCTGGTTGTCCTTGAAGCTCAGCCGTTCGGCCGCGTAGTCGGCGCCCGCCTCCTCCAGTGTAATGTAGCTGGCGAGCGCGCAGGTGCCGGTGGCGTAGTAGAGCTTGAGCATGTCGGACCTCATGGGAAAACCGGAAGTTAACGGCTTGCGGTCGCCAGGTCCATAGCACAACAACTTCTTCGCAGTTGCCCACCGCTGCCCGCCTGTGCCAAGACGCCTTCAATTGGAGGGGATCACATGACCGTACTCATCGCCGGTGGGGGCATCGGCGGGCTGACGCTTGCGCTCAGCCTGCATCAGATCGGCGTTCCCGTAAAAGTGTTCGAGAGCGTCGCGGAACTGAAGCCGCTCGGCGTCGGCATCAACGTGCTGCCGCATGCGGTGCGCGAGCTGATCGAGCTCGGCCTGATGGACAAGCTCGACGCCAGCGGCGTGCGAACCCGCGAGCTCGCCTATTTCTCCAAGCACGGCAAGCCGATCTGGAGCGAGCCGCGCGGGCTGGAAGCCGGCTACAAATGGCCGCAATTCTCGATCCATCGCGGCACCCTCCAGCAGATCCTGCTCGACACGGCGGTCGAGCGCATCGGCCGCGAGAACATCCTCACCAGCCATCATCTGACCGGCTGGTCCGAGACCGCAAACGGCGTGCGCGCCGATTTCGTCGACAGGGCGACCGGCAAGGCCGCAGGGACGTACGAGGGGGCGATCCTGATCGCCGCCGACGGCATTCATTCCGCCGTGCGCGAAAAGCTCTATCCGGACGAAGGCGCGCCGATCTGGAACGGCCGCATCCTCTGGCGCGGCGTCACGCCGGCAAAAGCCTTCCTCAGCGGCCGCACCATGATCATGGCGGGGCACGAGATCCTGAAATTCGTCTGCTATCCGATCAGCAAGGCGCCGGATGCGGCGGGTCATTACCAGATCAACTGGGTCGCCGAGCGGCACATGCCGCCGACCTATCAGTGGCGGCGCGAGGACTATAACCGCACCGCGCGGCTGGAGGAATTTCTGCCCTGGTTCGAGAGCTGGACGTTCGACTGGCTCGACGTGCCCGCCCTGATCAGGAACTGCCCGCGGGCTTACGAATATCCGCTGGTCGACCGCGATCCGGTGCCGCGATGGACCTTCGGCAAGGTCACGCTGATGGGCGATGCCGCGCATCCGATGTACC
>JAEYTQ010000402.1 GCA_023433965.1 Pseudomonadota bacterium
TCTCGCCCGGCGAGAAGTCAACGCAGAAGGGTATGCTGTTTGCGGCAACGCCGGCCTCGGACTTCATCTGCGGCACGCTCCAGCTCGCCTCCGGCATGACCTTGCAAGTGTTCACCACCGGCCGCGGCACGCCCTACGGCTTGGCGGCAGCGCCCGTGATCAAGGTCGCGACCCGCAGCGAGCTCGCCCGCCGCTGGAAAGACCTGATCGACTTCGACGCCGGCAGCATCGCCACCGGCGAGAAGACCATCGAGGAATGTGGCTGGGATCTGTTCCGCCTGATCCTCGACGTCGCCTCCGGCCGTATCAAGCCCTGGTCGGACCGCTGGGGTATCCACAACGATCTGACGCTGTTCAACCCGGCGCCGGTGACCTGAGGCCTCGAGCGACGTTCCGCGAAACCGTCCGGAAACATTGGCGAGGAAAACGTCTTCCGGGTTTTGTCCCTTCGCATCACGCAATCGATATCTGCGCCGAAGGCGATCGGAATGTTCGCACACCGGCGAACCTGTTCCGGCATCGAGACGACCAAACCTCCGATTGCCATCTTCCACGGAGATTTTCCATGCGTTTTCTCTCGATGATTGCCGTTGCCGGCGCCCTGGTCGCAAGCTCGACCGGCGTCTTCGCCACCGAGCTTCCCTCCTACGAAGTGACGTCGTTTCCGATCACGGCGACGCAAGTGCGCGTGCTCGGCGGCGCCGGCGTCGAGGAGCAGTCGGCGAGCCCGGCGATGATCGTCGCCGGCATGCCAGCCTCGCCCGCGCAGATGTCGGTGCTGTCGCCGCGGATCAAGCGGCTTGCGAGCGCGGCTTCGGAACGCGAAGCGCGCTGAGCCGCTCCCTCATCCGCGGTCTTTCAGCGGATGAGCCGCCGCTGATTTACTGCTTGGGCGCCGGCGCCATCATGGCGCCGCCCTTCTTCGGTGCGGGTGCGGGCTGCTTTGCGGCCGTAGCCTGCGCCGGAAGGTACTTTGCGACGATCGCAGGATCCACCTGGGCGATGTAGGCGTCCGGCAGGCGCGTCCAGGTCTCGTCCTTGCCGAGCAGCGCGATGCCGAGATAGCCGCGCAGCGTGAGGGTCTGGCCGTCAGGACTGACCTTCATGTTGGCCTTCCAGATCTGGCCGTCGCGCGGATTGAGCACGTTGCCGCCTTCGTACTTCAATCCTTCGCGCTTCATGTTGCGGACGAAGGAGATGCCGAGCACCCGGGCGTTCTTGCGATCGTCGGTGCACTTGCTGCAAACCTCGTTCGGGTCGTCGGTCGGCCGCGGGAAGGTCTTGGCGATCACGCCTTCGAAGACGCCGTTGTGGTCGATGAAGAGGAACCATCCGACCGTTCTGCCGTCTTCCACCTTCTGCCAGAGGCCCGCCGCCGTGGGCTCGGCGGTCTGCGCCGCGCACGGCATCACCGTCGCGAGCGACAATACGAGCGCGAAGGAGGAGAGCAGCCGAAAGCTGGAAATGAGAGTCCGCATTATCATCACCTTGCTGAGCCAATCACTTTGCTGCGCCAAGACTTCGCAGAGCCAAACTTTGCTAAGCTATAAACTTGGCCAAGCTTACGACCGGAATGGCCGTAGACTAAGGCGATTTCGCGAACGGTTCCAGCACCAGAAACATGGGGCGGCGCCGACCCGCTGCGTTCCGTCAGTTGACACCGAGCTTCTTTTGCAGGCTGGAGGACGAGGTCGTGTACTGGAACACGAGCCGCTTCTCCGGATAGACATAGCGATGGGCTTTTTGCGACATCAGCGCGCCCTCGTGGAAGCCGCACAGGATCAACTTGATCTTGCCGGGATAGGTGTTGATGTCGCCGATCGCGAAGATGCCGGGCACATTGGTCTCGAATGCGGACGTCTCGACCGGGACCAGATTGTTCTCCAGCGCAATGCCCCAGTTCGCGACCGGGCCGAGCTTCATGGTCAGCCCGAAGAACGGCAGCATGGTGTCGCAGGCGATTTCGGCGATGCTGTTGTCGTTGCCCTTGATGGTTGCGCCGGTGAGCTTGCCCTCGGTTCCGGACAGCGCGGTGACCTGGCCGAGCCGCAGATCCATCTTGCCGCCGGCGACCAGCGCGCGCATCTGCTCGACGCTGTGAGGCGCCGCGCGAAACTCGTCGCGCCGGTGCAGCAGCGTGATGCGCTTCGCAATCGGATGCAGGTTGAGCGTCCAGTCGAGCGCTGAATCGCCGCCGCCGACGATCAGCACGTTCTTGTCGCGGAACGTCTCCATCTTGCGCACGGCGTAATGCACCGAGGTGCCTTCATAGGCCTCGATGCCCGGCACCGGCGGACGCTTGGGCTGGAACGAGCCGCCGCCGGCCGCGATCACCAGCACCTTGCATTCGAACACCTTGCCTGCGTCGGTGGTGCAGCGAAACAGGGGATCGCCGATCTTCTCCACGGTCTCGACCATCTCGCCGAGATGGAAGGTCGGGTGGAACGGCTTGATCTGCTCCATCAGCGCGTCGGTGAGGCCCTGTCCCGAAACCTGCGGAATGCCCGGAATGTCGTAGATCGGCTTTTCCGGATAGAGCTCGGCACACTGTCCGCCGACCTTGTCGAGGATGTCGACGAAATGCGCCTTCATGTCGAGAAGGCCGAGCTCGAAGGCGGCGAACAGACCGCAGGGGCCGGCGCCAATAATCAGCACATCGGTTTTGATCACGTCGCTCATGTCGTCTCTTTATCGGTCGTTATCGGTTGGACGGCGCCCGTTGGGCCGAGGTGACCCTGCCTGTCTAGCCAACGGGGATGGATCAGGGAAGGCATAAAAGCGGGAGCGCCCCGCGGCCGCGCCCACTTGCCGGGCCAGGATAACTGGGCTGTAACGAACTTGGATATGACGGAGATCAATCGGTGAACGCACCAGCCCGCCTCGACACGACGCCTCGCCTCGAGGACTATCCGTTTCGCCTCCGCGACAACGTCCGCTTCGGCGACCTCGATCCGAACCAGCACGTCAACAACGCGGTCTACGCAACCTATTTCGAGACCGGCCGCGTCACGCTGATGAAGCTTCCGGAATACGGCCTGACGCCGCCCGGCCTCGCCTGGATCATGGTGCGGCTCGACATGCATTTCCGCGCCGAGCTGCACTGGCCCAATACGATCGAGCTCGGCCTCGGCGTGGTGAAGCTCGGACGGACGTCTGTGACCTTCGAGCAGGTGGTGTTCTCGAACGGGAAGTGCATCGCGTCGGCGACGTCGGTCGGCGTCATGATCGACGAAGCGACGCGGCGGCCGACGCCGCTGACCGCAGAGGTGCTCGAGAAGCTCAGACCCTGGCACAAGCGCGGCATCGAGGTCGCGCCGCCGGGCATATAATTACGCGTGGAGACGCTCAGGCTTGCCGTTCCGGCGTCGAGACGATGAGCCCGTCCAGTTCGTCCGAGACCTTGATCTGGCAGGACAGGCGCGAATTCGGACGCACGTCGAAGCCGAAGTCGAGCATGTCCTCTTCCATCGGCGTCGGGCTGCCGACCTTCTCGCGCCAGGCTTCGTCGACATAGACATGGCAGGTTGCGCAGGCGCAGGCGCCGCCACACTCGGCCTCGATACCGGGAATGCTGTTGCGGATCGCGGCTTCCATCACGGTTGCGCCGTTCTCGATTTCCACCGTGCGGGTTTCGCCCTTGTGGTCGACAAAGTGAATCTTGGCCATATGTGCTCGTGCTGCCGCGGTGCTTGGAATGAAGGAGGGTCCGGGCTGTCCTATAACGGGTCGGTCCGCCCGGCGCCATAGCGTTTTGAAGCGAAATGAATCCCGCTTTGCGGCAAGAAAACGCGTCAAAACAAGAGACTAGAAACCGGCTTCGACCGTAACGGCTTACGGCTTCAGGATCGCCTCGATGGCGGCGCGCGCCTCGGTCACCGCCGCCTTCAGCGCAGCGAACGCATCGGACCGGCCGCGGCCGGTCCGCATCGCAGTCTCCAGGCCGGCTGCGGCATCGGCTACCGCAAAGGCGCCGATTCCGCGCGCCGACCCCTTCAGCTTGTGGGCGAGCGCGCCGGTCTCGGCCGGCATCGCCGTCATCGCGGCCAGCAGGCGGACCGCCTGCTCGGCGAACATCCCCAGCACTTCCTGCTCCAGTTCTGCGTCGCCGAGCGTCATCCGGGAGAGGTGATCGCGGTCGAGCGGGCTATCAATCGGAGCAAGCGGGGGCGAAGGCATCCAGTCCATCCGTTGCAGTTCAGGCGTCATGGCGCAGGGCCCCGGCTTCGCGCGACGGCCGCCGTCCCGGCGGTCAGGTTCCTTCACCCAAGCACGAAAATGGTTAACGAAATGTTCGGGCCGTTTGACGCGGATCCGCCTGTTTATTGACAACAAGTTGCCGCAATCTCCCTAGTTCGGTGGAGAATTGCATTTATTGCTAAGGCGTTAGGCAGTGATCCTGTTAACGATGATTAAGAATGTCTTAATCGCGGGCATTTCATTCGCGTCGCTCTGCCAATAGGATGTTGCAGAAATTGGCGGACAAGCCGTCCGGGTGGGGACGGCTCGGAGGCCCGCATAAGCGGCATGATCCGGTCTGTGGGCTTGCGCGGCGCGCAGGGCTCGCGGGGGGACGCGTAAAAGTAACGAGGGCTCGGACTGACATGGCGAACACTCCGAAAAAGGTCAAAGACCCCACAGAAGTTGCGCTTTCTGCGATCCAGGAAGCCCTGAATATCAGCGACACGGCCGCCGATACCAGCCGCAACGCCACGATGCGCAACGAAACGGCGCCCCCGGTGCCGCCGCCCGCACCCCCGATTTTCGACGAGCCGAGCTTCGAGCCGCGACCGGCCGCCAATGAGCGGGCAACGGTGTTCGACTCGATCGAGGAGCCGCGCGCCGCGCGCCGTGCCGCCAATGACGACCGCGAGACCATAGGCCAGCTGCTCCAGGCGCTCCAGAAGGGCCGCCCTGCCCGCAGCGTCTATACCTTCGCGACCATTTTCGCCGGGATCTGGCTCGCCGCCTGCGCCGCGCTGACCGTCGGCTTCCTGCCCTCGATCCAGGCCGCCATGGGCCAGAGCGGCGGGGTGCTCGTCATCGCCGGTCTCGTCGCGATGTTCTTCGCGCCGATCATGCTGTTCTACTTCCTGGCGAGCCTCGTCTGGCGGGGTCAGGAAATGCGCATGATTGCGCAGGCGATGGCGCAGGTCGCGATCCGCTTCTCCGAGCCGGAAGGTTCGGCCTCCGATTCCATGGTCACCGTCGGCCAGGCCATCCGCCGCGAGGTCGCGGCGATGGGTGACGGCATCGAGCGCGCCATCGCGCGCGCCGGCGAGCTCGAGACGCTGGTCGCCAACGAGGTCGCCGCGCTCGAACGCGCTTACTCCGACAACGAGGTGCGCATCCGCGCCCTGCTCCAGGACATCGCCCATCAGCGCGACAATCTGGTCGGCCAGGCCGAGCAGGTCCGCAGCGCCATCTCGGGCGTGCAGATCGATCTTCGCCACGACATTGCGCTGATCTCGGACGCGATCGCCTCCCGCGTCGACGAGGTCGCCAAGTCGATCACCGGCGCGCTCGAAGAGCGCGGCGCCCACATCACCCAGGCGCTGAGCAATGCCGGCGACAACATGATCCTGGCGCTCGGCGAGCGCGGCGGCGACCTGCTCGACCGCCTCGAGGAGGCCAGCAACGAGACCACCCGGGCCGTGCTCGACGCCAGCGAACGGCTCACCACCAGCCTCAACTTCAAGACCGGCCACGTCCACGACGAATTCGTCGACCTCGCCGACCGCGTCCACGAGATGCTGAACGAGCGCATCGACCGCATCACCGGCGAATTCGAGCAGCGTTCCGCCGCCATCGTCGACGGCATCTCCGAGCGCACCGAGCAGGTGCACGATTCCCTGAAGAATTCCTCGGACTCGCTGCTGCTCGAACTCGAGCTGCGCTCCAACGACATCTCCGCCAAGATCGACGACGCCGGCAACCGTCTCGCCGGCCAGATCATGACCAGCGGCGACAAGGCGAGCGAAGCACTCGACGCGACCGTCAACGCCCTGGTCGCCAAGGTCGTCAGCCAGACCGAAACCGCGCACGACTCGCTGTCGCTGCAGATGAGCGCCTTCGACGAGCTGGTGCGGAACCAGGGCACCGAGCTGGTCGAGAAGTTCGCCCGCGATTCCGGCACGCTGGGTGCGCTGATCACGCGCCACATCTCCGAGTTCGACCGCACCGTGAAGACCTTCGGCGGCGAGATCGTCGAGCGCATGGGCCAGCGCACGCAGGATATCCACGAATCGCTGAAGACCTATGTCGATAATTTCGACACCCGCTTCACCGCCAATGGCGGCGAGATCACCGCGATCCTCGACCGGCGTCTGGTCCAGTTCGAGACCACGATCGGCGAACGCGTCAGCAATTTCGACGCCTCGCTGAACGGCAAGATCGCCAGCCTCGACGGCACGATCGAAGGCCATATCCGGACCTTCGACGATCAACTCGTCGGCCGCGTCGCTGCGCTCGAACAGTCGTTCGACACCCGCGCCAGGTCCATGACCGAGACCATCGACGGGCGCATCAACACTCTGGCGACGTCGCTGACCGACGGGGCCGCGCAGGCGATCCAGTCGATCGATTCCCGTCTCACCTACCTCACGACGACGCTCACCGGCGGCGCCTCGCAGGCCATCGAAACCATCGATGCCCGCCTCAACCACCTGACGAGCTCGCTCACCGACGGTGCCTCGCAGACGATCCAGTCGATCGACACCCGCCTGACGCATCTCACGACGACGCTCACCGGCGGGGCAACGCAGGCGCTCGAATCCATCGACTCACGTCTCACCTACCTGACAACCGCCGTCACGAACGGCGCCTCGCAGGCCGTGCACTCGATCGACACGCGCCTGACTCTCCTCACCTCGACCCTGACGGACGGCACCGCGCAGGCAATCGAGGCGGTCGACCGCCGCATCACGGGGGTCACCGAGATCATCGACGGCCGCAGCACGCACCTGACCGACACGGTCACCGCGCGCTTCCAGGAGATCCAGCAGGCCATCGAGACCAAGGTCGGCTTGGTCGCCAGCGACATCGACGTGCGCGTAGCGCAGTTCGAGGACCTGCTCGGCTCGCGCGTCGAGGCCGTGGCCGGCCGCATCGAAAGCAGCGGCCGCCAGGCCAGCGAGGACATGATGTCCCGCGCCGAGATGATCTCGACCGCGATCCGTTCCCATGTCGAGGACGCCGAGCGCTCGCTCACCAACCTCGTCGTCAACACCAGCGAGACGATCCAGACCGGTGCGCGCACCGCTCAGCAGTCGCTGCTGACGGTCTCCTCCGACGTCAACGCCCAGCTGAAGATGACCTCGGCCGAAGTCGAGCAGGCGCTGACCGCGGTCGGCACCGGCGCGGCCAACTCGATCCTGACCAGCGCTCGCGAAGCGCAATCGACGCTGGTCGCGGCGTCGGGCGAGGCCTCGAACCAGATCAAGGGCCTCGCGGCCGACGTCGAACGCACGCTGTCGGCGGCAGGCTCCGCCACCGCGGCCTCGATCCTGGCCGGCGCCCGCGAGGTGCAGACCACGCTGGTTACGGCGTCCTCGGATGCGGCGAGCCAGGTCAAGACGCTCACCGCCGACGTGCAGCGCTCGCTGTCGCTGGCCGGCACCACCACGGCGGAATCGATCACGGCCGGCGCCCGCGATGCGCAGAGCGCACTGATCGCGGCCTCGACAGAGACCGCCAACCAGATCAAAGCGCTTTCCTCTGACGTGCAGCGCTCGCTCACGATGGCCGGCACCTCGACTGCCGAGACCATCATGAGCGGCGCCCGCGAGGCCCAGACCACGCTGGTGACGGCGTCGTCGGATGCGGCGAGCCAGGTCAAGTCGCTTGCCGCCGAGGTGCACCGTTCGCTCTCGCAGGTCGGCCAGTCGACCGCCGAGACCATCACCACCAGCGCCCGGGACGCCCAGAGCACCCTTCTCGCGGTCTCCGCAGAGCAAACCAGCCAGGTCCGTTCGCTCGCCGCCGAGATGCAGCGCGCGCTGGCGACGGCCGGCGGCGCCACGATCGAGGCGCTCACCAGCGGCGTTCGCGAGGCCCAGGGCTCGCTGATCTCCGCGTCGACCGACGCGGCCAGCCAGATCAAGTCGCTGACCACCGATATCGAGCGCACGCTGACCGCGGTCGGCGCCGACACCGCCTCGACCATCCTCAGCAGCGCGCGCGAGGCGCAGATCTCGCTGACCTCGACCTCGGCCGACGCCGCGAGCCAGATCCGCACGATCTCCACCGAGATCGAGCGCACGCTGAGCGCGGCCACGGCCAACGCGACCAGCGACATCCAGACCAGCGCGCTCAACGCCCAGAACGCGCTGATCTCCGCCTCCAACGAGGCCAGCTCGCGGGTCAAGTCGAGCTCGGCCGACGTCGAGCGTTCGGTGCTCGCCGCCAGCTCCAGCTTCGGCCAGGCCATGACCGGCAAGACCGACGAGATCGTCACCTATGTGCAGCAGCAGGCCGACCGCCTGTCGGGCATGATCGACGCCAAGCGCGGTGCGCTGGTGGACGCGATCGG
>JAEYTQ010000412.1 GCA_023433965.1 Pseudomonadota bacterium
GCTCGATGTCGCTCAACGCCGCAAGGTCGAGGACGCCATGTCGGCGGGTCGCTTGCGCGGCGTGGTCTGCACCTCCTCCCTCGACCTCGGCGTCGACTGGGGCGACGTCGATCTCGTCGTCAATATCGGTGCGCCCAAGGGCTCCTCGCGGCTGATGCAGCGGATCGGCCGCGCCAACCACCGCCTCGACGAGGCCTCGCGTGCGGTGCTGGTGCCGGCCAATCGCTTCGAGGTGCTGGAGTGCCGCGTCGCCATCGACGCCATTTCCGAGAATGCGCAGGACACGCCGCCCTTGCGCACGGGTGCGCTCGACGTGCTGGCGCAGCACGTGCTCGGCTGCGCCTGCGGCGAGCCGTTCCTCTCCGATGAACTCTACGCCGAGGTACGCACTGCCGCACCTTACGCCGATTTGTCGCGGCAGGATTTCGACGACGTCGTCGATTTCGTCGCCTCCGGCGGCTACGCGCTGAAGACCTACGAGCGCTTTGCCCGCATCAAGCAGGACAAGGAAGGACGCTGGCGCGTCGCCAATCCCAAGGTAAGGCAGAGCTACCGCATGAATGTCGGCACCATCGTCGAGGACGATATGCTGAAGGTGCGGCTGGTGCGCTCGCGCGGCGGCGGCCAGGGAAAATCCGGCGGCTCGACCGGCGTGATCGCGCGCGGCGGCCGGCTGCTCGGCGAGATCGAAGAAGCCTTCATCGAGGGCCTCTCGCCCGGCGACACCTTCGTGTTCTCCGGCGAGGTGGTGCGCTACGAGACCCTGGTCGAGGATCAGGTCTATGTCTCGCGCGCGCACGACAAGGACCCGAAGGTGCCGTCCTATATGGGCGGCAAGTTTCCGCTCTCGACCTATCTGGCCGAGCGCGTCCGCCGGCTGCTGGACGACGGGCGTGCCTGGGGCGGCCTGCCGGAGCAGGTGCGCGACTGGCTGTCGCTGCAAAAGGACGTCAGCCAAGTACCGGCCGTGCGCGAGCTCCTGGTCGAGAGCTTTCCGCGCGCCAACAAGCATTATCTGGTCTGCTATCCCTTCGAGGGACGTCTCGCGCACCAGACCCTCGGCATGCTGCTGACACGCCGGCTGGAGCGCGCCCGCGCGCGGCCGCTCGGCTTCGTCGCCAATGAATATGCGGTAGCCATCTGGGGGCTCGGCGATCTCTCCTTCATGATCCGTCAGGGGCGGATCGACCTCGACGTGCTGTTCGATCCCGACATGCTCGGCGACGACCTCGAGGCATGGCTCGCCGAATCCGCGCTGATGAAGCGCACGTTCCGCAATTGCGCCATCATCTCCGGCCTGATCGCGCGGCGTCACACCGGTGAAGAGAAGAGCCGCCGTCAGGTGCTGTTCTCGACCGATCTGGTCTACGACGTGCTGCGCAAGCACCAGGCCGATCACGTTCTTCTACGTGCCGCCCGGGCCGACGCCGCCACCGGCTTGCTCGACCTGCGCCGCCTCAGCGACATGCTGACGCGCATCCACGGCCGCATTACGCACAGGGAACTCGACCGCGTTTCCCCGCTGGCCGTGCCGGTGATGCTGGAAATCGGCCGCGAGTCAGTTTATGGCGAGGCTGCAGACGAGCTGTTGGCGGAAGCCGCCGACGAGCTGGTCAAAGAGGCGATGGATAGAAGCGGGTAAGACGTGACCACAGGCGCGCAGGTTTCGGGATACGTCGACGACGTGCGCGTGTCCACAGTCACCGTCAGCGAGGTGACCTTCGCCGCCGATCTCTCCGGCGCGCTGTTCTGGGAAGAGCAGCGCCTGCTCGTCGTCTCCGACCTGCATCTGGAAAAAGGCTCCAGCTTCGCCGTGCGCGGCGTGCTGCTGCCGCCTTACGATACGCTGGCGACGTTGAGCCGGCTCGCTGCTGTCATCTCCCGCCATGATCCGCGAACGGTGATCGCGCTCGGCGACAGTTTTCACGACCGTGCCGCGCATGAGCGCCTATCGGCGGACGATCGCGATGCCGTCACCGCGCTCCAGACCGGGCGCGACTGGATCTGGATCTCGGGCAATCATGATCCCATGTTGCCGCGCGATCTCGGGGGCACCATCGCGGATGAAGTCGCGATCGGCCCCATCACCTTTCGGCACGAGCCGACCGGGGCGCACGGCGAGATCGCGGGACACCTGCATCCAAAGGCGCGCGTCTCAGCACGCGGCCGCTCGATGGAGCGCCGCTGCTTCGCCTGTGACGGCATGCGCGCCGTGATGCCCGCCTTCGGCGCCTATGCCGGCGGCCTCAGCATCCGCGACGCTGCCTTCACCCGGATATTTCCGAAGAACGGCTTCGTCGCCCATCTCCTCGGCGATCGCCGCGTCCACGCCATTGCGGCGTCGCGCTGCTGTTGAGTCGCTCGCGCTCCGGAACGAATTAAGAACACTTTAGCAAGTCTTTGATATATCATTGTGATTCGGCGCATTGCCGACACAATATCTAGCGTCTGTCAGACTTTGCGAGGACTAGATGTCCACCATCGCCTTCGACCAATTTGCCCTCACCCGAGTCGCCGATTTCGCGCGCTCGCTGTCGCGGCTGCATCAAGCTGCGCGGCGCCAGCGCATCGATGACGACCAGTTCGATCGCGAATTCAACGCGGTGTGCCAGTCGATCTGGGGCTACACCATCGACGACATCAGCGACAATCTGTTCTCGACCGAGGATCATCTGTTTCTCGACACGCTGGACGAGGCGCATGCGCGCATCTTTGCGGCCGAGCAGGGGTATGACCTCGTCGGCGATCAGGGCATGCTGACCGACTGGTGGGGTTTCTGCTGGATGATCCTGGCCGAGAAGCGGGGCCTTCTGACGCCGGAGAATCGCGCCGCCGCGCGCGCGGCGATCGAGGAGAAATACTTGGCAGCGCCGAACGTGATCGGGGTGATCATCGGGAGGTGAGCTCGCGTGCCCCGGGGCGCAGCGCTACGCGCTGCACCGTCCGGGATACGGGAGCGCACTAGTCTAATCCCGCCCGCTTGGCCGGCTTCGTGGCCGTCTTCGGCACCGTTACATCGGGCAGCGCCTCGCGCACGATCTCCGCGGCCGGGGCATCGGCCGACACCGTCTCGGCGCGCACCGGCGCCACCTTCATCTCGCCGAGCCGCGCGCGGACCTGTGCGGTGAGGCCGGGATAAGAGGCGACCGGGGTGAAGTCCGCAGCCTGGTCGTTGCCGACGCGAACGCCGGTATAGGCGACGAGGCCGTCGGTGGTGGCAATCACGTCGCCTGCCTTGAGCGAGGAGTCCAGCGCGAGATCGACCGGGGCGAGGCCGGCCGGCTCGCGCCCGTTGCAGGTGCAGTCGGCGCGCAACGCCTTACGGTAGGCGAACGCGTTCTCGCTGTCGGTGTAGCGCTCGCCGGTCTGCGCATAGGCTCCCTCGATCGAGGAGCCGAAATAGACCTTGGTCGCGCTGGCGGGACAGAACGCCTGACACATCTGGGCCGGTGAGACGAGGCCGCGCATCAGCGGAAAATACTTCCCGTCGCAGCTGCGCACGCAGAAAGCCGGGCCCGAGCCGCCGGCCGCCGCCGAGCGGGTCGGCGGCACATAGTGCGGTGTCGCCGCATTCTGCTGGCCGGTGAAGGGATCGGCGTAGGAATTCGCCTGCTGCGGCACCTCGCGCTGCGGCCGCTGCTGCTGCATTCCGCCGAAGAGGAAGTCGAACAGGCCTTCGGCCGCGACTGGGGCTGGGGTTGCAAGCAGCGGCGCTGCCAGGCTGGCGGCCACAAGCATCGCGCGATGCCGCCGGCGCGCATGGGACAGGACTGTACGCAACGCTCACTCCACCCGACGCTACTGAACCGGCCGGGACCCCAAGAGGATCTCAGCACATGATTCACCATAGGGCGCGATGGTAAATGAGGGTTGAACGGAGCGAGGGTCTCATGCCCCGGACGCGGCGCGCCGCCTCGCGGCGGGATGCGCTGCAGGTTCGGGGCCTAAGCGGCTGGAAAGCAAAACTGGGTCCCGGTTCAGCGTCGCAGCGTTCCACCTTCGCCGCGCCCGGGACACGACAGGCGTTACGCCTTCAAAAATTCCGACGCCTTGTACAGCGAGCGGAACGGCAGGCCGGCGGCGCCGAAGGTGTCGGTGGCGCCTTCCTCGCGGTCGACCATGGTCAGCACCAGCACCACATTGG
>JAEYTQ010000446.1 GCA_023433965.1 Pseudomonadota bacterium
CCGTCACCGCGCCGGCATCCGCGCGCGGGCGGCCTCCAGGAGACGCTGAATGTACAATCTGTCCGGTTTCGATATCTTCTCCATCCTGATCGTGCTGCTGGTGATCCTGACGCTGTTCGCCGGGGTCAAGACGGTGCCGCAGGGCTACAACTGGACGATCGAGCGGTTCGGCAAATTCACCCGGACGCTGTCGCCGGGCCTCAATCTGATCATCCCGTATTTCGATCGCGTTGGTCGCAAGATGAACGTGATGGAGCAGGTGATCGACATTCCCGAGCAGGAGGTCATCACCAAGGACAACGCCACCGTGACCGTGGACGGCGTCGCCTTCTACCAGGTGTTCGACGCGGCGAAAGCGAGCTACGAGGTCGCCAACCTCACCCAGGGCATCACGGTCCTGACCATGACCAACATCCGTTCGGTGATGGGCTCGATGGACCTCGACCAGGTGCTGTCGCACCGCGACGAAATCAACGAGCGCCTTCTGCGCGTGGTCGACGCCGCGGTCTCGCCCTGGGGCGTCAAGGTCAACCGCATCGAGATCAAGGACATCGTGCCCCCCACCGACCTCGTCGAAGCCATGGGCCGGCAGATGAAGGCCGAGCGCGTCAAGCGCGCCGACATTCTGGCCGCCGAAGGCCAGCGCCAGTCGGAAATCCTGCGCGCCGAGGGCGCCAAGCAGGGGCAGATCCTGCAGGCAGAAGGCCGCCGCGAGGCCGCCTTTCGCGACGCCGAGGCGCGGGAACGGTCCGCGGAAGCCGAGGCAAAGGCGACCCAGATGGTCAGCGAGGCCATTGCCAAGGGCGATGTTGCCGCGTTGAACTATTTCATCGCCGACAAATATATCAAGGCGTTCGGCCAGTTCGCGGAAGCGCCGAACCAGAAGATCATTATGCTGCCGATGGAAGCCACCAGCATGCTCGGCTCGCTCGCCGGTATCGGCGAGATCGCCAAGGCGACGTTCGGCGAGAGCGCGGCCTATGCAGCCGCCGCCGCCCGTCGCAGCGGTTCGGTGCCGACCACAGGCAGCACGCCGCCCAAGGTGCCGCCGCAGTAACGGGGCTGTTTACAGAGGTCGTGTCATGACCGACATGTTCGTATCGCTCGGCAACTGGAACTGGCTGATCCTCGGCTTCATCCTGATGGGGCTGGAGGTGCTGGCGCCGGGGATCTTCCTGTTCTGGCTCGGGCTCGCTGCGCTGCTGGTCGGCCTGATCTCGTTCGCGGCTGCGATCTCCTGGCAGATCCAGCTCGTGATGTTCGCGGTCTTCGCCGCAGCTGCGGTGCCGGTGTGGCGCCGCCTCGCCAAGCCGAAGCCGGATAGCAGCGCAAGTCCGTTCCTCAACAAGCGCACCGAGGCGCTGTTGGGCCGCGAGTTCACGCTGGAGAAGCCGATCATCGACGGCTCGGGCACGGTGCGCATCGGCGACACGGTCTGGCGCGTGGCCGGTCCGGATACGCCGGCGGGAACGCGGGTCAAGGTGGTGGGCGTGGACGGCGCGAATCTGACGGTCGCCGCGGCGTGAAGATTCTTCGCTGACCCTCCAGGGATAGTAAGAGACGCCTCACCCCTTCCACCTTTCCGCGAACCTGTGCAGCGGCATGAACGTCTCGCACAAATCTCGCCCGAGCGGCGTCAGCCCGTAACCTCCACCGTCGCCCAGCTCCACGAATCCCGCTTCCCGCAGTTCGGTCAGCCGCGCCTGCAGCACCGTGGGCGAGGCCTCGTCGCAGGCGCTGCGCAGAGCGCGCGAGGTGAGGGGTCCATCGCGCAACTCCCACAATATCCGCAAGGTCCAGCGCCGGCCGAGCAGGTCGAGCAATGCCATGATCGGCCGCCCGGTGCGGGAGCCGCGGACGCTGCGTGTCCTCGATCCAGCCTGTTTCGCCATCGTAGCCTCTTGTGTTTTGCTACAAATAATGTAGCATCATGCTACGATAAATGTAGCATAGAGAACGGTCCGATGTCCGAAGCCAGGCCCCGCATTGCCCCGCTCACGGCGCCTTATCCCCCGGAGATCCAGGCGCAATTCGACCGCATCATGCGCGGCGCGCCGCCGCTGCTGCTATTCCGGGTGATGGCGGGCCATAGCCGCGCCTGGGACAAGTTTCGCGCCGGCGGGCTTCTTGATCCGGGGCCGCTTTCGCTGCGCCAGCGCGAGATCGTCATCGATCGCACCTGCGCGCTGAACGGATGCGAATACGAATGGGGCGTGCATGTCGCGGTCTTTGCCGGGCCGGCAAAGCTCTCCGAGGACGAGGTGCGCGCGACGGTGCTGGGCGATCCGACGTCGGCCTGCTGGTCACCGGCCGAGCAGGCGCTGATCGCGGCCGTCGACGCGTTACATCATCGCGCGACGCTGGATGACGAGGAATTTGCCGCGCTATCGGCGCACTACGACGAGGCGCAGATACTGGAGATCATGCTGCTGTGCGGCTTCTATCGTACGGTGTCGTATCTGGCGAACGGGCTGAAGCTGCCGCTGGAGGAGAACGCGGCGCGATTTCCCCAATAAGTCTCTCCGCGTGGAAAGCGCGCGTGCCCTACGCAACGCCCGCCCGCAGCAGATCGTGCAAATGCACGATCCCGACCACCTTGCCGGCCTCGGTCACCAGCAACGTCGTGATCTTCCGCGCGTTCAGCACCTCGATCATCTCCGTCGCCAGCATCGAGGGCGGCACGGTCTTGGGCTGCTTGGTCATGATCTCGTCGACGGTCACCGTGAGCAGGTCGGGCCGCATGTGGCGGCGGAGATCGCCGTCGGTGATGATGCCGACCGCCTCGCCGGCGTCGTTGACGATGCAGACGCAGCCGAGCCCCTTGGCCGACATCTCGACCACGGCCTCCGACATCTCGGTGCCGAGCGGCTTGAGCGGGATTTCCGCACCCGTGCGCATGTAGTCGCGGACGAATTTCAGCATCGCGCCCAGCTTGCCGCCGGGATGGAAACGCGCGAACTCCAGCGCTGTGAAGCCGCGCCCCTCGAGCAGTGCAATTGCGAGCGCATCGCCGATCGCGGCCTGCATCAGCGTCGATGTCGTCGGCGCCAGATTGTGCGGGCAGGCCTCGCGCGCCTTCGGCAGCTCGATCACGAGGTCCGCGGCCTGTCCCAGTGAGGACGAAGCGTTCGACGTCACCGCGATCATCGGGATCGCGAACCGCGCCGAATAGTTCACGAGGTTCTTCATCTCCGGCTGCTCGCCGGACCAGGACAGCGCCAGAATGACGTCGTCGGGCGTGATCATGCCGAGATCGCCATGGCCGGCTTCGGCGGCGT
>JAEYTQ010000460.1 GCA_023433965.1 Pseudomonadota bacterium
CGTACATACCTCCGCACGAATGTCGACATACAGAACGCACTGGCTCGTGCCGTGGCTTTAGGGAGGGTTGGCTCCGCGAATGTGCGGCCCAGAGTTGTCACGTCCCATAGCGGCGACGCAGAGTAGCGGGAAGCAATTCAAAGCCAGAGGCGCGGCTCCTGCCACCAAAAGTAAGGCTAACGCACTGATCGTACTAGCCAAAGCGCTATGACGGTCGATACCATAAGCCAATCCACAGGGAACGTCACTTCGCACGCGCGAAACAAGGTGCTCCATTTCGACCGGCGGCCAAGTTGCGGACAGAACGCACCGCCATCGCCGACACCAAGGCCAAGAAGACGCGTTGCGCTCGCGAACGACCTCGGCCAGCGCGCCCGCCAGCTTGCGGACCTGCAGCAGATGCGCGCGAGGACAATGCGAAGCTTGCCGAATCGCAGAAGGTTCAGGCGGAGATGATGCGCAGGGAATGCGAGCTTGAGGACTCGATGGCGCTGCCATACTTCCGGAAGAGATCGCTACGGCCGCGACCTAGTGACATGCGGCAAAGGGGGGCTGGCAACACGCGACAATTATAGTAGCGTTGTTGCAAGAAGAAGCGCACGGCGGCTGAAGCCGGGCGCAACATATAGAACAGGGAGGACTTTCGATGCAGTTTCTCAAGACTGCGGTTGCGGCCGGACTTGTCGTTGCGACCTTTACCGGCACCTCGCTTGCGCAAACCAAGCCGTCGGAGCTCAAAATCGGTATCACGACGTTCCTGTCGGGCCCTGCGTCAGTCTTCGGTGTGCCGGCGAAGGCCGCGGCGGAGATGATCGCGGAGGACCTCAACAAGAAGGGCGGCATCGGCGGCGTGCCGGTCAAGCTCTCCTTCATCGACGAAGGCGCGGGAGGCGAAGCGCTCGTCTCGAACTACCGACGCGTGGTGCAGGACGAAAAGGTCGATGCCACGTTTGCTTCGATCTCGTCGGGCAGCTGCACCCAGTTGGTGCCGGTCGCCGAAGACCTCAAAGTCATGAATTTCATGTGGGACTGCGGTGCGGCCTCCATCCTCGAAACCAAGAAGTACCGCTACAATTTCCGGACTCAGGCGAACGGCACGCCGGAAATGCTGGCCGTGCTCCTTTATCTGCTCAAGACCAAGCCCGATTTCAAGACGATCGCGGTGGTCAATCAGGATTATGCATGGGGTCGGGAGAGCTGGGAAATCTTTTCGACCGCGCTCAAGGCGATGAAGCCGGACGTGCAAGTCGTCGCGGAGCTCTTCCCGAAGTTCGGCGCACCGGACTACTCCACTGAAATTTCCCGTCTGCTGGCGCTGCGGCCGGATGTGGTTCTGACCACGTCTTGGGGCGGAGATCTCGACACGCTCGTCCGCCAAGCCGGTCAGCGCGGCCTGTTGCAGCAGTCGACCTTCGTGCTCGGGATCGGCGAATCGTCGATCCAGCGGCTGGGCAAGGACTTGCCCGAAGGCCTGATCGTCGGTGCGCGCGGAGACCACTGGTTCCTGCATCCCGAGAAGACGAACGACGCGGCCTTCAAGGCGTTCAATGAAGCCTTCAAGGCCAAGACCGGTGCATGGCCGATCTACCCGGTCTATCACATGGCGCAGGCATTCAAGGCCCTGCAGACGGCCTACGACAAGGCAATCAAGGCCAACGGCGGCAACTGGCCCACGCGCGAACAGGTCGTCGACGCCACGGCGGGCATCGAGTTCGCCACCGGCTTCGGCCGTCCGATTACGCTGCGGCCCGAGGATAACCAGGGTCTCGAAGCTCAGCTGGTCGGCGTCACCAAGTCCGTTTCGGGGTACGAGTTCAAGCTGCTCGACAACATGATGATCTTCGATCCGAAGATGATCACCAACCCGGCGGGCGTGCGGTCGGTTGAGTGGCTCAAGACGCTAAAGCCGGACTTCGTCAAGATGGACGTGCCGACCTTCAAAGCTCAGTAACGGCACGCTCGACTTTTGATCCCCGTCCTCCGAGCCTCGTCCCGGAGGACGGACCTTTTCCGAAGGCCTTCATGAACTCGACACTCGCTATCTTGGCTATCCTCGATGGGATCAGCTACGCCGCACTGGTGTTCCTGGTCTCGGTCGGGCTCAGCCTGATTTTCGGCGTGCTGCGCGTGGTCAACGTCGCGCACGGTTCGCTGTACGCGTTCGGCGCCTACCTGGCTGCGACGTTCAGCCTTGCAGTCGCGCCGATATCGCCTTGGCTCACCTATCCCGCGCTGCTGGCCGCTTCCATCGTGATCGGCGTCGTGTGCGGCGGTTTCATCGAACGGTTTCTGCTGCGACCGCTCTCCGGACAGGAGGACGTCCTCCAGCTTCTGATCACTTTCGCCGCCTTCATGATCATGGACAACCTGCAGCGTCTGATCTGGGGCGTGCAGCCCATCTTCGCCGCGGAGCCGTTGAGACTACTTCCCAACGTGGCCGTGTTCGGCGTCAGTTACACGTCGTACCAGGTCATTCTGCTGCCCGGTGTCGCCCTGGCGACGCTGTTCGGGCTCCGCTACTTCCTGCGCAGGACGCTGTCGGGAGCGGTCATCCTTGCGGTGACGGAGGACCGCGAAGCTTCGACGGCCATCGGGATTGACGCAAAACGCGTATATTTCGTCACCTTCGTGATCGGCGCAAGTCTGGCCGCATTGGGAGGAGCGCTGGCCTCGCCGACCACCTCGCTGGTCCCCGGTATGGGCGCCGATATGATCGTGCTTTCCTTTGCCGTCGCTGCGACCGCGGGCCTCGGCCAGATCGAGGGCACCGCGCTCACCGCGCTGATGATCGGCCTGACCCGTGCCTTCGTGATCTATCTCCAGCCGGAGTTCGAGGTTCTCGTTCCCTATCTGCTGATGGTGCTGGTGCTTCTGGTGCGTCCGTTCGGCCTGTTCGGCGCCGTGCAGGTAAGGAAAATATGATGAGCGGCCACATCAAGCCGGTCACCACGGTCGCGATCGTCTTCTTTCTGGTCAGCGCCGTCGCGCCCCTTTTTGTATCGAGCTGGGCAACATTGTTCGCGTTGATCCTCGCGAAGGGCATCGTCGTTCTCGGAATCATTCTTCTGCTGCAAGCGGGGCAGGTGTCGTTCGGACATGCAATGTTCTTCGCTACCGGCGCGTATACCGCGGCGTTCTGGAGCAAGTACGTCGGTAGCGGCGACATCGTGCTCTTCATCGCGCTGGGCGGCATAACCTCCGCAGTCTTCGGCCTCATCGTCGGGCTCTTCGTCGTGCGCTACCGGGAGATCTTTTTTGGAATGCTGAATCTGGCGTTTTCGATGGTGCTGTGGTCGCTGCTGGAGAAGATGTTTCATTACACCAACGGCGCCGACGGCATCCGGGTCCCTCGTCCGGCCCTGTTGGGGCTGTCGTTTACGCCCGAAGTCTTCCAGTACGTCATTCTTTACGTGAGCCTCTTGATCGCGGTCGTCGCCTTCTACGGCGTGCAACGCTATCTCGATAGCCCGCTCGGACACATGCTGCGTGCCATCAAATCGAACGAGACCCGGCTCGAGTACCTCGGGACGTCCGCACGGCGCGTGCTTCTGATAGGCTACGTGATCTCGGCTTTTCTCGGCGGTATCGGCGGCGCGCTGGTGGCGATCATCCAGCAGATCGCCACGCCCGAGTTCGGGTTCTGGACGAAGTCGGGCGAGTTCGTTTTTATCGCGATCCTCGGCGGCAGCGCCCACGCCTTCGGAGCGTTCGCCGGCGCGGCGATGTTCGAGTGCGTGCGCTTCTATGCGGCGGCCCACCTGGCCGACACCTGGCAACTGATCCTCGGCGTGGTCTTGATCGTCATCATTCTCTATGCGCCTAACGGACTGATAGGTCTCAGGCAGCGCTACGGCCAGGCGAAGCAGGGAGGACATTGATGGCCAACGTCCTCCTTTCCGCGAAGGGCATCAAGATCCGGTTCGGTGGCGTCGTCGCCGCGGACGGGATCGATCTAGACGTTCTCGAAGGCGAGAACCTCGCGATCATCGGACCGAACGGCGCCGGAAAGACCACCTTCCTCAACATCTCGACGGGTTATCTGCGGCCGCAGGCCGGAAACATCACCTTCCTGGGCCAGGAAATCACGGCGCAGCTCCCGCGCACGATCACCAAGCTCGGCATCGCGCGGGCCTTTCAGATCCCGCAGCTTTTTCTCGATCAGACTGTGATGGAGAACATGCTGATCGCCGCGGCCTCGCGGCTGGGAAGCCCTTCCGGCTTCACGGCTCTTTCCGCCCTGCCTGAGCTGCCTGAAATGGAGCGCCTTCTGGATCTCGTCAGCGTCAAGTCGTATGCGTCTCGCAAGGCGAGGGAGCTTCCCGAGGGACAACGAAAGCTGGTCGATATCGCTCTGGCGCTCGCGCTGAAGCCCAGACTGCTGCTGATGGACGAGCCCACCTCGGGCGTCGCCTCCGCCGAAAAGCTGGAGATCATGGACATCCTGACGTCCGCGCTCGCCGAGGAGAAGGTGACTTCGGTCTTTGTCGAGCACGACATGGACATGGTGGAGCGTTATGCCCACAGAGTCGCGGTGTGGAACGTCGGGAAGATCCAAAAGGTCGGCACGCCGGCGGAGGTACTGGCCGACCCCAAGGTCCGCGAACAGGTGATCGGCATATGACGGCGATGCTGGACCTCGAGAACGTCAACGTCGCGATCGCCGATGCGCCGGTGCTGCGCAGCGTCAGCTTCTCGCTGCCGCCGGGCGCAACCGCTGCGCTTATCGGGCGAAACGGCGCCGGCAAGACCACGACGGTGCGGACCATCATGGGCTTCACGAAGGCGAGCGGCACCGTGCGCCTGGGCGGTCAAGACCTCCGACATGTTGCTCCGCACCGCCGACCCTTCTTAGGCATCGGCTACGCCCCCGAGGATCGTCGTCTCTTCTCGGCCTTTACTGTGGAGGAGAACATTCTTTTGCCCGGTCGCGTCGCGAAACTTGGCGCGGACGAGGTGCGGCGGCGGCTGGAGCGAGCGTACTCCGTCCTGCCGGAGCTCAAGGAACTGGCGGGGCGCCCGGCGGGCTCCGTCTCGGGCGGCCAAGGCAAGATGGTCGCCCTCGGGCGCGCCCTGATGCTAGGCACCCGCCTCGTCATTCTGGACGAGCCGTTCCAGGGCCTCGCCCCTGTGCTGGCGCAGAGGTATGCCGAGGCGCTGCGTCGGCTTCGTTCGCAAGACCGGGACATTAGCCTGCTGATCACGGAATCGAACCCGAAGCTGCTCGAGACCTTCGCCGACGTGACGCTGACGATCGAGCGCGGCGAAATCGAAA
>JAEYTQ010000477.1 GCA_023433965.1 Pseudomonadota bacterium
AGCCTGCGTCGTTCGCGCTCGATGTCGTCCGCCTCCTTGAGGGCGATGGTGATCAGGCCGTTGTCATGGCCGGTCATGACTTTCTCGCCGCTGTGCGGATCGTCCGCGAGGAAATTGAAGATCAGCCCATGCTCTGGATTCTCCTGCCGGGTCTGGAGCGGCAGCTTCCACCGGATCAGGGAATAGAAAAGGCGGTGCTTAGCCACCTCCAGCTCGCGCCATCCGGCGAGCTGCGCCGGATCTGAGAGGTTCGGCACCGTCCCGTTGTGGCGGCAAGCGCGGCAATAACCCGTGGTATCGCCGGCGTCCGTCAGCCAGTTGCAGGCATCGTACTCGGCATTCCGGCACAGCATCCGGGATTCGCCCTCCTCGGCGAGGATCTTCCAGGCCTCGCCGTCGGGCTCGATGGCCGACATCGTCTCCTTCTCCGGCAGGAAGGCGACCCGATGGCCGCAGCGTTCGCAGGCACGGTTCTCGAAATAGAGCACGTTACCGCAGGCCTGGCAGACAAAGAGTTTCAAGATTTAGCCTCCTCGGAAAGCGAAGCTTCATGGAAGCTGTTCATGGCGCCTCGCGAAGACGCGTCGGCCGGCCGATCGTTCCAGTCTCTGGAACAAATTGCCAGACCGGGCGTTGCCAACCGTACCTTTTTCCGACCCGCGCAAGCCCCCCATTTTCCCGCCACGCGCTTCCCTTTAGGCAATGGCCATCACGCTCCGTCTGTGTGAATATCGGTCCGGCACGTGCGCCCCCGCATGACAACGGCCGATGCCTTGAACGATCCCTTGCCCGAGACCATCGCCGCCGAAAGGCAGCGCCAGCACCTCGAAGACGTCGCGCGCGAGCGCGACAACGCTTATCGGGCGCTGCAGGAGCGCGAGGCGGAGCTCGCGCGCATCCAGCGCATCGGCAAGGTCGGCGGGGTCGAAGTCGATTTCCGCGAAGGCTTCAAGAACCGCCGTTCGACCGAATATCTCATCATCCACGGCCTGCCCCCCGAGGCGGCCGACGAGACCCACGAGGCGTGGGTCAACCGCATCCACCCCGAGGACCGGGACGCGACCGTCAGGCATTTTTTCGACGTCCTCGCCGGGACGAGCGAAGATTACACTGCCGAATACCGCATCATCCGTCCGAGCGACGGCGAGACCCGCTGGATCCGGGTCGTCGCCAAGATCGAACGCGACCAGGATGGCCGCGCCCTCCGCCTCGTCGGCGCCCACATCGACATCACCGACCAGGCGCTCGCGCGCGAAACGCTGCGCGAGAGCGAGGAGCGCTTTCGCCTGATCGCCGACAGCGCGCCGGTGCCGATCTGGGTGACCAAGCTCGACCGCAAGCGGTCCTTCGCCAACCAGGCCTATGTCGATTTCGTCGGCCTGCCCTACGAGCAGGCCATCGATTTCGACTGGCGCAAGGTGCTGCATCCCGACGACTTGCCGCACGTGCTGCAGCAATCGGTCGAGGGCGAAGCGTCCCTCAAACCTTTCGTGCTGGAAGCGCGCTACAGAAACGCCAGCGGCGAATGGCGCTGGCTGCGATCGGAATCGCAGCCGCGCTGGGACCCGACCGGCAAGCATATCGGCTTCATCGGGGTCGCCCACGACATCACCGTGGCCAAGCAGGCCGAGATCGAGCTGCGGCAACTCAACGAGACGCTGGAAGAACGCATCGCCCAGCGCACCGCCGAGCTCGAAGCCAACGAGGCGCGGCTGCGCGCGATCCTGGAGACCAGCAATCAGTATCAGGGCCTGGTCAATCTGAAAGGACAGCTGGTCTACGCCAACAAGAACGCGCTCGACGGCGTCAAGGCGAACGCTTCGGAGGTGATCGGAAGGCCGCTCTGGGAGACACCCTGGTTCAGCCAAACGGAGGGCATGGGCGCGCTGGTGCGCCAGGCCTTCGACACCGTGCTGAGGGGTGAAGCGGTCCGCCTGGAGATGCGCCTGCGCCTTCCCATCGGCGAGCGCGATTTCGATTTCGGCATGCGTCCCGTGCTCGACCGCCACGGCAACATTACCGGCGCCGTGCCCGAGGCCGTCGACATCACCGAGCGCCGTCGCGGCGAGGAGGCGTTGCGGCAGTCGCAGAAGATGGAGGCGATTGGCCAACTGACCGGCGGCGTCGCGCACGATTTCAACAATCTCCTCACCATCATCCGCTCGGCAACGGACTTCCTGCGCCGCCGTGAGCTGCCCGAGGAGCGGCGCCGCCGCTATGTCGACGCTATCTCCGACACGGTCGAGCGCGCTTCCAAGCTGACCGCGCAGCTGCTCGCGTTCGCGCGCCGGCAGCCGCTGAAGCCGCAGATCTTCAACGTCGCCAGCCAGGTCGAGGGCGTGGCGCAGCTGGTCCGGCCGCTCGTCGGCAGCCGTATCGAGATCGGCGTGGCGGTTCAGGATGCCGATTGCTTCACCATGGCCGACATCGCCCAGTTCGAGACCGCGCTGATCAATCTCGCGATCAACGCCCGCGATGCCATGGACGGCGAAGGCCGCCTCACCATCGCCGTGCGCAGGGTTCAGGGCATTCCGAGCCTGCGCGCCCAATCGGCGCGCAGCGGCGCCTACGTCGCCATTTCCGTCAGCGACACCGGCAGCGGCATCGCGCCGGAGCATCTCGACTCGATCTTCGAGCCGTTCTTCACCACCAAGGAGGTCGGCAAGGGCACCGGCCTCGGGTTGAGCCAGGCCTTCGGCTTCGCAAAACAATCCGAAGGCGACATCGCCGTGACCAGCAGGCAAGGCGAAGGCGCGACCTTCACGATCTATCTTCCGGAGGCGCAAAGCCCCGCGACGGAGGAGGAAGCCGCGGCGCTGACCCAGGAGGCCGCGGCCACCGGACGCGGCTATCGTGTGCTCGTCGTCGAGGACGACGACGAAGTCGGCCGTTTCTCCACCGAACTGCTGGAGGATCTCGGCTATATCGTGCGGCGCGTCGCCAACGCGAACGCGGCGCTGGCGATCCTCGGCGAGAACGAATTTGCGGTCGACCTGGTGTTCTCCGACGTCATCATGCCCGGCATGAACGGCGTCGAACTCGCCGGCGTGATCCGCGAGCGCTATCCGGGCCTGCCCGTCGTGCTCACCTCCGGCTACAGCAACGTGCTCGCCGAGAACGCCCATCGCGGCTTCGAGCTGATTCAGAAGCCGTATTCGGTGGAGTCGCTGTCGCGCATCCTGCGCAAGGCGATCACGGCGAAGCTGTCCGGGGCGAGGTAAGTGCGTGCTTCTCGCGGGGCTGTCGCATCAAACTGACGTGAAATTCTAAGGCCGGAACAAAGCCGGCCTGACGGCGGTTCTGCCCCGGCGTTTCCAGCCCGATCGAGAAGTCCGATGCCCACCGAAAATCCCGATCAGGCAAGGCGGGCCGGCCGCGCGCTGGATGCGGCCAACTTCTTTCTTGCCGACGTGCGCGACGGGCTCGGCCCTTATCTTGCCGTCTATCTCCTCACCGAGCAGCATTGGGACGAAGCCCGCATCGGTCTCGTGATGTCGGTCGCAACCATCGCTGGCATCGTGGCACAGACACCGGCCGGTGCGCTGGTCGATTCGAGCCGGGCAAAGCGGCTGGTCATGGCGATCGCCGCAATCATGGTGACACTGGCATCGCTGTCGTTGCCGTTGTTTCCGAGCTTCCTCCCCGTCGCGATCTCGCAAGGTATCGCGCAGGCTGCCGCCGTGGTGTTTCCACCCGCGATCGCCGCCGTCTCGCTCGGTATCTTCGGCCATGCCGCCTTCACCCGGCGGATCGGCCGCAATGAGACCTTCAACCACGCGGGCAATGCGGTCGCGGCCGGACTGGCCGGCGTCTCCGCCTATTGGTTCGGTCCGACCGTCGTCTTCTTTCTCCTCGGCGCCATGGCAATCGCGAGCCTCCTCAGCATCCTCGCGATCCCCGCCTGCGCCATCGATCACGACCTCGCCCGCGGGCTGCACGATGCGGGGACAAATGCGCAGCGGGACATACCGTCGGGCCTCGCCGTGCTCCTGACCTGCCGACCCCTGCTGGTGTTCGCGATGTGCGTGCTGCTGTTTCACCTCGCCAACGCGGCGATGCTGCCGCTGGTCGGGCAGAAGCTGGCGCTGCAGGACAAGAACCTCGGTACCAGCCTGATGTCGGCCTGCATCGTCGCCGCGCAATTGGTGATGGTGCCGTTCGCCATGCTGGTCGGCGCGAAGGCCGACCGGTGGGGTCACAAGCGGCTCTTTCTTGCTGCGCTCCTGATCCTTCCGATTCGCGGCGCCCTCTACACCCTCTCCGACAATCCGTTCTGGCTGGTCGGCGTCCAGTTGCTCGACGGCGTCGGCGCCGGCATTTTCGGCGCCATCTTCCCCGTCATCGTCGCCGATCTCATGCGCAACACCGGCCGCTTCAACGTTGCGCAAGGCGCGGTCATCACCGCCCAGAGCATTGGCGCGGCGCTGTCGACGACGCTGGCCGGTTTCGTCGTGGTCGGTGCGGGCTACAGCGCGGCGTTCGTCACGCTCGGTGGCATCGCGGCGATCGGCGCCGTCATCTGCTTTCTCGCCCTGCCCGAGACACGACATGGCGCCTCGGATCCACAGGGGGAGACAGCAGCAGCGGCATCCGCTATCGCTGCCGAATGAACTCACTTCATTCCAAGGACTGACCGTGCCGTCTGACGCCATCTGGGCCTGGAGCATCATCGCCGTCGCGACCGCAGGGGTGATCATCCGGCCGTTTCGTCTGCCGGAGGCAATATGGGCCGCGATCGGCGCCGGCGCCCTGGTGCTGTCGGGTCTGCTGCCGTGGCAAGACGCGCTGACAGGGGTCGAGAAAGGCGTCGACGTCTATCTCTTCCTGATCGGCATGATGCTGATCGCCGAGCTCGCCCGGCTCGAAGGCTTGTTCGATTATCTCGCCGCGCTCGCGGTGGAATACGCACGCGGCTCGCCGCAGCGGCTGTTCCTGCTGATCTACCTCGTCGGCACGGTCGTGACCGTGCTGCTCTCCAACGATGCCACTGCGATCGTGCTGACGCCGGCCGTCTATGCCGCGACGCGCGCGGCGGGCGCCAAGCCGCTGCCTTATCTCTTCGTGTGTGCCTTCATCGCCAATGCCGCGAGCTTCGTGCTGCCGATCTCGAACCCCGCCAATCTCGTCGTGTTCGGCGCCCGCATGCCCGCGCTCCTCGAATGGCTGCGCCTGTTCGCCCTGCCCTCGGCAGCTTCGATCGTGCTGACCTATGTCGTGCTGCGCCTCACCCAGCACCGCGCGCTGAAACAAGACAAGATCGCGCGCAGCGTGCCGCATCCCAAGCTCGGACGCGGCGGCAAGCTCACGGCGATCGGCATCGTCGCGATCGGCATCGTGCTGGTCACGGCGTCGGCGCTGGATCGGCAACTGGGCCTACCGACCTTCATCTGCGGCGTGGCGACGGCCGCGATCGTGCTGCTGATCAACCGGCAATCGCCCCTGCCCGTGCTGCACGGCGTCTCCTGGAGCGTGCTGCCGCTGGTCGGCGGCCTCTTCGTCATGGTGGAAGCGCTGGTGAAGACCGGCGTGATCGCGCAGCTCAGCGCGCTGCTGCAGCAGGCCGTGGCGCAGTCCGTGCCGAAGGCCGCCTGGAGCGTCGGCATCGCGACCGCGATCGCCGACAACATCGCCAACAATCTTCCGGTTGGACTCGTCGCCGGCTCGGTCGCCGCCAGCGATCATCTGCCGGCGCCCGTCGTCAGCGCGATCCTGATCGGCGTCGACCTCGGGCCCAATCTTTCGGTAACCGGCTCGCTCGCCACCATCCTCTGGCTGGTCGCGCTCCGGCGGGAGAAGATCGAGGTCGGGGCCTGGCCGTTTCTCAAGCTCGGTCTGCTGGTGACACCGCCCGCTTTGATCGCGGCACTGGCTGCGGCCATCAGGTAACGGCCGCCGGACGCCGCCATCGCTACGGCCGTTTGCGATGCGTCAATGCAGACGGCGATGGTTCTGCTAGAATTTCCTTGTCGCGCAGGTCACAAGCCAGGCGGATATGGCGGCAAGGAAGGCTCATCATGCAGATCCAATCGAAGGCATTGCCGCGGAGCTCCCTCCTGCGTCGCGCGCTTCGGAGGCTCACCGGACCGGGCGGGAATCCCGCCGAGACGGCCCATCCCCTGCTGGTCGTCTCCGCATTGGTCTTGTTCACCCTGTTCGTCATCGTGGAGATCGACCTCCACAGCGCTCAGCTCCAGGCGATCGGCCTGCTCGGCCACGGCACCGGGATCGATCCGGTCTTTCTGAGCCCGTAAGAACTGGGAGGCCCATCACGGCCACACCTTCACCTTCCTCGCCCCCTCAGAGCGCGCGGTCAATGAAGGTGCTGTCGACGTTCCAGCTGGCGCTACCGACTCTCGATCAGCCGGTCGCTGACCAGCCGCACGGCGCCGCGCTTCCATGAATAGTCCGCGCCCATGCGCAGGCCGCTGTCGCCGCGCGCCAGCACCGCGCCGGTCCTTGCATCGCGCAGCTGGAAGCCGAGCGTGTATTCGGTGCGGCTGACGCGCCGTACCACACCGATCAGCGACTGATCCGCGCCGAGCTTCTGCGCGATCGGGGCTTCGCAGCCGCCGCAATCCCGCAAGGCGCCCGCCGTCGCCGCCTCGCCGCCGATATCGACGATCCGGTAACGGCCGGACTGGCCGAGCGCCTCGCGCACACTGCCGGTAACCTCGGCCAAATGTGATGCATCTGACGCTGCCGATGCGCCCGCCGAGGCGGCGGTCGTATCCTCGAGCTCGAAATCGAATACGGCGAGCGCAATCGGCGCGGGCGTCGCGAGCGCAGCCAGGATCTCGCGGGACAGGAAGATCTCGGCGCGCTCCCATGCTTGATCATTGTCGCCGCGGAAGGAGTAGAGCTTGTCCATCAGCAGCGTCTTGGCGCCGACGTCGATCACGGCGACCTTGGCCCATTGCACCAGCGTGCTCGTCTTCTGGATGCCGCCGATGACCTTGAACGCCGCACCGTCCTGGGCGGATGGAACCAGCCGATAGCGCGGGTCCGCACCAATGTCCCTTCGAAGTGCAGCCATGAACGCCGCCAGCCGCCGCGCGTGCGCGGCGACCTGGTCGGTCGGCTCGCCCGACGTGTCGGTGTAGCTGAAATCGTCCATGGCAACGCCAACAGGGCCCCCGGCAACGACCGGCGAACAAGAGAGGACGAACAGCAGACAGGCGGAGAGAAGCAGCCGGAGGCGGTGCATGAACGAATCTCGCGGAACGGAGCGGCCCGGCAACTCTGGCGGCCCGACAGCGGCCATGCAGCTGCGATCATCCCGCCGAATACCGGGAAATTTTCACGACGTTGCACCGCGGCAATGCGGGAACGCTTCCCGCTCCATGCGTTCTGCCCTTTAATGCGGGAGCGACAACCCCGTTCGCACCAGGTGCCCACCGATGTGGAATCGCCCGAGATTCGATCTCAAGGTCCGTCTGACGCTGCGCGTGGCCGCAATCTTGGCCGCCTGCATCGCCGCGATCTCCGCCTATTTCCTCGTATCGGCCGACCGTGCTGCGCATGCGCGCATCGACGGTATCGCCGCCATCGTGGCGAAATCGCTGGAGCTGCAA
>JAEYTQ010000479.1 GCA_023433965.1 Pseudomonadota bacterium
CATCGCCATGGTGGCGATCGAGCCCGGCATGTTCTTGGCGCACAGCGTCGTGCCTTCGAGCGGGTCGACCGCGATGTCGACCTCCGGGCCGGTCTTGAGCCCGACCTCCTCGCCGATATAGAGCATCGGCGCCTCGTCGCGCTCGCCCTCGCCGATCACGATCGTGCCCTGGATCGGCAGCTTGTTGAGCTCGCGCCGCATGGCATCGACCGCGGCCTGGTCGGCGGCTTTCTCGTTGCCGTGCCCGCGCAGCCGCGCCGACGCCACCGCGGCCCGCTCTGTCACCCGCACGATCTCCAGCGTCAGAATACGCTCGAGCAACGCCTGCGGCGGGACTGAAATATGGGTCGACATCGGCTTACTCCTTCGAAACGGTTCGGGACAGTATCTGCCCGCATCAACTCGTAACACCCACGGTTCGTTCGAACCGTCTCATCGTCCGAGCATGACTTTTCCGCAAAAACCGCTGCACAGTTTTCCGCGTCACGCTCTAGTTCTTCTCGATCCGGATCACCTGCGGCCTGCCGCTGATGACCTTGTCCTTCTGCACGGCGGCGAGCGCACGGCGCACGGCGTCCTCATGCGTCGCATAGGTGATCAGGATGACCGGCACGGGGACCGCCTTGCCGTCAGCGGGTGCAGCGCCGCCATTGGGATGACGCTGCACGATCGACTCGATCGAAATCTTCTGTTCTGCAAGCCGCGTCGCGATCGCGGCCGCTGTGCCGGGAAAATCGCGCGCGAGCAGGCGGATGTAGTAGCCGCCCTCGTGCCGCTCCATCGGCGCCTTCTTGGTGTCGCGAAGCTGCGAGATCGGCCGGCCGAACGGATTGGCGCGGATACCGCGCGCGACGTCGGCGATGTCGGCGACGACGGCGGATGCGGTCGCGGCACCGCCTGCGCCGGGGCCGACCAGCGTGATCGGCGGAATGCCCTCGCCGTCGATCGTGACCGCATTGGTGACGCCCATCACCTGCGCAATCGACGAGGATTTCGGCACCATGGTCGGGTGCACGCGCTGCTCGATGCCCTTGGCGGTGCGGACCGCAACGCCGAGCAGCTTGAGCCGGTACCCGAGATCGTCGGCGGCGCGCAGATCTTCCGGCGCGATGGAGGAGATGCCTTCGACATACACCGCACTTTGAGCAACTTTCGTGCCGAAAGCGAGGCTGGCGAGAATGGCGAGCTTCTGCGCGGTGTCGTGGCCGTCGACGTCGAAGGACGGATCGGCTTCGGCATAGCCGAGCCGTTGGGCGTCCTTCAGGCATTCCGCGAACGAGAGGCCTTCCTGCTCCATCCGGGTCAGGATGTAATTACAGGTGCCGTTGAGGATGCCGTAGACGCGGTTGATGCCGGTTCCGGCGAGACCTTCGCGCAACGTCTTGATGACGGGGATCGCCGCGCCGACCGCTGCCTCGAAATTCAGCGCACCGCCGTGCTTTTCAGCCGTCTTGGCGAGCTTGACCCCGTGCTTTGCGAGCAGCGCCTTGTTGGCGGTGACGACCGACTTGCCGGCGCTGAGCGCGGCGTCGACCGCCGACAGAGCGGGGTCGCCGGCGCCGCCCATCAGTTCGACGAAGCAATCGACGTCCGGATGGGTGGCGAGCGCGATCGGGTCCTTCGCCCAATCGAATCCACGCAGATCGATGCCGCGTTTCTTCGTCTTCGAGCGCGCGGTGACCGCAACCACGCGGATGCCCCGGCCACTGCGCCCGGCGAGCACGCGCGCCTGCGTTTCGATCAAGCGGATGACCTCGGCACCCACGGTGCCGAGCCCCGCTATGCCCACTTTCAGGGGTGCGACCATGATACTTCAGAGAACCTGCAGAAGAGAATTAGCGCCGGTTGGCGAGTGGAACCACGTTGTGCAACGTTTCGATGCCGCTTTCAAGGAAGCGGCGCACGCCGCGCGCGGCCTGCCTGATCCGTTGCTCGTTTTCCACCATGGCGATGCGGACATATCCTTCACCATGCTCGCCGAAGCCGACGCCCGGCGAGACCGCGACGCCGGATTTCTCCACCAACAGGGTGGCGAACTGCATGCTGCCGACGCTGCGGAAGGCTTCCGGCAGCGGCACCCATGCGAACATCGAGGCCTCCGGCGGCGGGATCTCCCAGCCGGCGCGGCCGAATGACTCCACCAGCGCGTCGCGACGCTTGCGGTAGGTGTCGCGCATCTCCCTGATGCAATCGTCCGGGCCGTTCAGCGCCGCGGTGGCCGCGACCTGGACCGGCGTGAACGCGCCGTAATCGAGGTAGGATTTGACGCGGGCGAGCGCTGCGATCACGCGCTCATTGCCGACCGCAAAGCCCATGCGCCAGCCGGCCATCGAATAGGTCTTCGACATCGAGGTGAACTCGACGGTGCAGTCCATCGCGCCCGGCACCTGCAGCACCGAGGGCGGCGGGTTGCTCTCGTCGAAATAGACCTCGGCATAAGCGAGATCGGACAGGATCAGGATCTCGTGCTTCTTGGCGAAGGCGACGAGGTCCTTGTAGAAGTCGAGGCTCGCGACATAGGCGGTCGGGTTCGAGGGATAGCAGACGACGAGCGCGAGCGGCTTGGGGATCGAATGGATGATCGCCCGCTCCGCCGCCTCGAAGAATTGCGGTGTCGGCTCCGACGGCACCGAGCGGATCACCCCGCCCGCCATCAAGAAACCGAAGGCATGAATCGGGTAGCTCGGGTTCGGACACAGGATGACGTCGCCGGGCGCGGTGATCGCCTGCGCCACGTTGGCGAAACCCTCCTTCGAGCCGAGCGTCGCCACCACCTGGGTGTCCGGGTTCAACTTCACGCCGAAGCGGCGGGCGTAATAGGCGGCCTGGGCCTTGCGCAGCCCGGCGATGCCACGCGAGGCTGAGTAGCGGTCGGTGCGCGGCTTGCCGAGCGTCTCCTTCAGCTTCTCCAGCACATGCGGCGGCGCCGGAAGATCCGGATTACCCATGCCGAGGTCGATGATGTCGGCGCCGGCATTCCGCGCAGCCGCCTTGGCCCTGTTCACCTGCTCGAACACGTAAGGCGGAAGGCGGCGGATGCGGTAAAATTCTTCCATGGCTCTCTGGGCTCCGGGCAACCGGTCAGGACAGAATCGGCAGGCCACGAGGGCCATTGCAAAAGCACTCAGGCCCGTCGCGAAAATCACTCAAAATCAGATATTTAGAGCAATTGTCGGCGGCGGGGACTGAAGTCGTTCGCCCTGACTCTTGGCTGAACCGAGGTCTTTTAGCATGGCCAAGCGGGAGCGCCAGCGATTACCTTGCCGGTCCGAGGCTCGCCCGGCCTATTTGGCATCCTTGGTGGCCACGGCCTGGCGATCGCGCGCCGCGGCAAGCTCGGCCTCGATCTTGGCGCGCTGATCCGGGGAGATGATCGCCTGCTCGCGGTCCGGGGGCAGATCGTGCACGGGCAGATAGCTGCCGGGCTCCCTGACATGCGCCTGCGCATCCGCAGGCGTCATATCCGCGAACTGACTCGAACAACCACCTATGACGAGCGCCGTGATCAACAGCGCACCGCAGGTCAGCGGCCTCTTTTGCAGGTCCCACAACGCCAACACCTGGGAAATCCCCTACTCGTCCCAAAGCACGGCCCCGGGCAACCTTACCCAAGACCGCGCCCAAGCTCAAACCATTGCTGCCCGAAATGGTGCGAGCGAGAAAACTGCCACCGCCGCCATCAACCCAGCCGGTGCGGCTTGATTGTGACGGAACCAGGAAAAACTTGTCGCAGTGCAACACATCTTGGAGCGTGTTTAACGTCAAACATGCGAGCTTCGCGGTGACGAATACGGATTGAATCGTTACTGTTCTGCTCATGAGCATGGCCACGACCGACACGCCGAAACCCGAGACGAAGTTCGATGCGGAAGCCTTCGCGATGAATGTCGCGCGGGC
>JAEYTQ010000637.1 GCA_023433965.1 Pseudomonadota bacterium
AGATCACGCCGTTCTGAAGGAAGCTCTGCAGCAGGCCGGCGGGCAGGGTGGCCTGGACCAGCTCGCCCAGCGCCGCGAAGCCCGAGTTGAGCAGCTCCATCAGCGGCTGCGCCCAGGCGAACACCGCCTGGAACATCACGAACAGGATCAGCGCCAGCACGATCAGGCCGCCGACCGGATGCAGCACCACCGCGTCGATCCGCGCGGTCCAGGTGTCGGGCCTGGCGGGCAGGCTGACGCAATCGGCAATGATGCGGTCGGCCTCGCGCTGGGTGGCGCGCAACTCGCCGACGCTGAGCGCACGCCAGCTGTTGTCCTGCGGCTCGGCGGCGAGCTTTGCCGAGATCTCGTCGGTCAGCGCGAGCAGGTCGGCGGTGCCGCCCTTGCGCACTGCGATCGAGGTGACCACGGGCACGCCGAGCTCCTTGGCGAGCCGCTCGACGTCGACATTGATGCCGCGGCGGCTCGCGATGTCGAACATGTTCAGCACGAGGATCATCGGCCGCCCGGTGCGCTTGAGCTCGAGCAGCAGGCGGATGGTCAGGCGCAGATTGGTGCTGTCGGCAACGCACAGCACGAGATCGGGCACGGCCTCGCCGGAGGCCTTGCCGAGCACGAAGTCGCGGGTGATCTCCTCGTCCGGGCTGCGGCCGCGCAGCGAATAGGTGCCGGGCAGGTCGACGACCGAGACCTGGCGTCCCGCGGGGGTGACGAAGAAGCCTTCCTTGCGTTCGACAGTGACGCCGGGATAGTTCGCGACCTTCTGCCGGCTGCCGGTCAGGGCGTTGAACAGCGAGGTCTTGCCGCTGTTCGGCGTGCCCACCAGGGCGAGATGCAGCAGGGGTAATTCCATGTGATCAACGGCCCGGCAAGCGGCGTGTGATGTGGCGTCCCGTCGCGATCTAGGCGACGATGATGGCCATGGCTTCGCGACGGCGGACCGCGATGGTGATGTTGTCGACCCGCACCGCGATCGGGTCGCGCCCGACGAGGCCCTCATGCAGGATTTCGACCCGGGCGCCCTCGACGAAGCCGAGTTCGATCAGACGGCTCTCGAGCTCGACGTCCGAGAGCGCCGAGCCGGCCTGCTTGGCGGCGAGGCGCTGGATGACGCCGGTATAGCCGCGCTGGGCCAGACCCAGCGGCATGTGGGAACGCGTATCAGTGGTGTCGGTCATGCCCTGTATTTTCAACGCCGGGCATCGAGGTCAAGCTTGCGCGCCCGCCCAAGCTGCACCTTAGAGCGATTTTAAAATACAGGGCGAGACGCCCAAGTGGGCGCCTCCCGTCGGCTACTGGGCCGGGACCTTGTCCGGCTGGGCGGCCATGGCGCGGCTCTTGAAGTAGTCCAGGACGAAGAGACGGATCGCAGACGACAGATTGCCTTGCTGGCGGTTGTTGTCGATCTCGCCGACCAGCTCGGACAGCGTCATGTTGCGCAGGCCGGAAATCTCTTTCATGCCGTTCCAGAACGCCTCTTCCAGGCTGACGCTGGTCTTGTGGCCGGCGACGACGATCGACCGTTTCACGACCGGCGATTTCATGGCTGCTCCTCGCGATCGATCCGGTGCTGGTCCAGAAGCTCCTTGGCCTGGTCCGCCCGCTTCTCCTCCGCCGACCTTTCCGCCTTCGTGCGCCCGAATTTCGCCCGGTTGGCGTCCGCCTGCTTCGCCGAGGCTTCCCGGTCGACGCGCTTCCTGAAACGATTCAGGTTGATGACGTTCCCCATGCCGCGTCTCCATCACCCGATCCTCTTCTTGCCGGATGAAACATTCAGATACGGAGCGCTTCGTTGCGCCCTACAAGACTTGATCGCCATTCGTTCGTCCTCGTCAATTGGCCATCGGGCCATCAAACGATGATTTCGCCCCGTCGAGGGCAGTAGGGCTGCGTAGCACGCCGTTTCGCGACAACATTGACGGTAATCAAATCCCACCCGCAAAACCGCACATTTTTAGGCGCCGGCCGTCCGTATCATTACGGATGGCAATCGGAATTCGGAAGCTAGCCTGGGCTGGTCATCTTTTCCGGGCGCACCAGGCGGTCGAACTCGTCGGCCGAGACAAAGCCGAGCCGCAGCGCCTCCTCCTTCAGCGTGGTGCCGTTGGTGTGCGCCGTCTTGGCCACCTTGGCGGCGTTGTCGTAGCCGATCTTGGGGGCGAGTGCCGTCACCAGCATCAGCGAGCGCTGCATCAGCTCCTCGATGCGCTTTTCGTCGGCGCGGATGCCGTTGACACAATGTTCGGTGAAGGAGCGTGCGGCGTCCGCCAGCAGGCGGATCGAGTGCAGCATGTTGTAGGCGAGCACGGGCTTGTAGACGTTGAGCTCGAAATGGCCCTGGCTGCCCGCGACGGTGATGGCGGTGTGGTTGCCGAACACCTGGCAGCACACCATCGTCATCGCCTCGCATTGGGTCGGATTGACCTTGCCCGGCATGATCGAGGAGCCCGGCTCGTTCTCCGGCAGGATCAGTTCGCCGAGCCCCGAGCGCGGGCCCGATCCGAGCAGCCGGATGTCGTTGGCGATCTTGAACAGGCCGGTGGCGACCGAATTGATGGCGCCGTGCGCGAGCACGTAGGCATCGTTCGAGGCGAGCGCCTCGAATTTGTTGGCGGCGCTGGTGAAGGGCAGCTTGGTGATTCCGGCGACGTGCTTGGCGAACAGCTTTGCGAAGCGCGGCTTGGAGTTGAGGCCGGTGCCGACGGCCGTTCCGCCCTGCGCCAGCGGATAGAGCTCCTTCACCGCGCTCTCGAGCCGGGCGATGCCGCTTTCGACCTGTGCGGCATAGCCGGAAAACTCCTGGCCCAGCGTCAGGGGCGTCGCATCCTGGGTATGGGTGCGGCCGATCTTGACGATCTTGGCAAACTCCTTCTCCTTCTTGCGCAGCGCGCGGAGCAACTCGCCAAGAGCCGGGACCAGGTCGGCATTGATGCGGCTTGCGGCCGCGATGTGCATCGCGGTGGGAAACGAGTCGTTCGACGACTGGCTCATGTTGACGTGGTCGTTGGGATGCACCGGCGTCTTGGCACCGAGCGCGCCCCCGAGCAGCTCATTGGCGCGGTTGGCGATCACCTCGTTGAGGTTCATGTTGCTCTGCGTGCCCGAGCCGGTCTGCCACACCACCAGCGGGAAATGGTCGTCCAGCCTGCCCTCGATCACCTCGCGCGCGGCGCGGATGATGGCGTTGGCGCGGCGCTTGTCGAGCAGGCCGAGCTCGCGGTTGGATTGCGCGGCTGCGAGCTTGACGATGCCGAGCGCATGCACCAGCGAGATCGGCATGCGATCGGTGCCGATGCGAAAATTCTGGCGCGAGCGTTCGGTCTGCGCGCCCCAGTAGCGATCGGCGGGGACCTCGATGGGACCAAAGCTGTCGGTTTCGATGCGGGTCGCGGCGCGTGAGGGGCGGGACGTCTTCGTGCGGGAAGCTTTGGCCATGAGCACATCCATTCTGCCGCGCGAAACGCCGCACGACCTTTTCATGTGCTTCTCTATATAGGCAGTTTGGCCGTGTGCGACGGGCGCGAGGCCAATCTAGATCATTTCTTGCGGAAACGATCGAGTCGCACGACTTCGGCGCCGCCCTGGCTCGGCGATGGCGGTTCGTCGGCGGCCTCTGCCTTTTCCGCGGCCGGTGCCGTGACCGAGACGGCCGATGGCGCGGGCGCGGCCGGAAGATTCTCCGGCGCGACCTCGGCGACGTCGGACGTGTCGAACTGGAGACCGAACTTCACGGACGGATCGAGGAAGCTCTTGATGGCGCTGAACGGCACGACCAGCCGTTCCGGAATGCCGCCGAAAGACAGACCGACCTCGAAGCGGTCGTCGAGCACGGTCAGGTCCCAGAACTGATGCTGGAGGATGATCGTCATCTCCTCCGGATATTGCGCGAGCAGCCGCGGCGACAGCTTCACGCCCTCGGCCTTCGACACGAAGGTGATGAAGAAATGGTGCTCGCCCGGCAGGCCTTGGGCCGCGGCATCGGTCAGCACCTTCCGCAGCACGCCGCGTAGCGCGTCGCGGGCCAGCACATCGTATCGGATATGATCGGTCGCCATGGTGGTCCTGTTGCATCCCCGAAGCCGGACCCTGCCGGACCCCGACTCGTCAAGCCGCGATAGTACCGCGCCTGACGGATGAGCAGGAGTCCCGCCGGGGAGAAATCTAACAGAGTAAAGTGGAGGCTTCTGTTGCCAGGTGCCTCCGAACCCCGCCTAGCGGAGCTTAACCCGCTAGGACTTTAGAGTGGTCTTTCAAACTGCGTTACGCAGCCTGAGCAACCGGAGCAAAGTTGTC
>JAEYTQ010000680.1 GCA_023433965.1 Pseudomonadota bacterium
TCCGCGGAGAGAACCCCTCATCCGGCGCTTCGCGCCACCTTCACCCACAGGGGGAGAAAGAAAGGCACCAGCCATCGAATTGCGTCTCCCGGCGATCAACTGCTCGGCCTCCACCGCGATCCGCTCGACGATCTCGGCCGCCGGTGGGATATCATGAATCAACCCAACCGCCTCGCCGGCGATCACGGCCGCGACATCGAAATTGCCCGCGGCCCTTGCCGCCGCATACTCGGCCGCGACTGCGGCGACATTCTGCATCAGTTCGACCTCGCGTCCGATCCAGCGCCTCGCATGGTCGTTGACCAGGCATCGTCCCGTGAACGGCGCTGGCCAGACATTGTTGCGGGAGAGGTCGAAGATGATGCCGCGCACGGTCGAACCGGAGTGCGCCGCGCAGATGCGGCGCTTGGCCTCCTCCGCGCCGTCGGCCTCCTGGCTGGCATAGAAGCGCGTACCGAGCAGCACGCCGCTCGCGCCCAGCATCATCATAGCGGCGAGCCCGCGCCCGTCCGCGATGCCGCCGGCCGCCACCACGGGCACGCGGCCTGCGGCCAGATCGACGATTGCCGGCACGAGATCGACCGTGGTGCGCGAGGCGCCATGACCGCCCGCCTCCGTTCCTTGCGCGATCAGGATGTCGGCGCCGGCATCGAGCGCCTGACGCGCCATCGCCTCGTCCTGCACCTGGCAGATCAGGCGCGCGTCGGCCGCCTTGATCTTCGCTACGAACGGCGCGGGATCGCCGAACGACAACATGATTGCGGCTGGTTTCGCGGCGAGCGCGACGTCGAGAAGCGCGGGCCGCTTCGCGAGGCTCCAGGTGATGAAGCCGATCCCGAAGGGTGCCGACAAGCCTGCGAGCTTTGCGGTCTCCTGCTCGAGCCAGGTGCGCTCGCCGTATCCGCCGCCGAGAATGCCGAGGCCACCGGCGCGGCTTACGGCCGTGACCAGGCGGGCGCCGGCGATGATGTCCATGGGCGCCAATAGGATCGGATGGTCGATCTGCAGCTGCTTGGTCAGCGGTGTTGCAATCGGCATAGCTCCTCCCCCGATCTGGACACCAAGACTAGATGGAACTAACATTCTCGAAAAATGAATTGTTGTGAACGCCGCGATCTTAAAAGCGAAATGCCGTCATGGAACTCAGCGATCTCCAGACCTTTGCCGCGGTTGCCCGCGCCGGCGGCATCACCCGCGCCGCCGTGGAGCTCAACACCGTCCAATCGAACGTCACCCAGCGCGTGAAAGCACTGGAGACGGAGATCGGCACGGCGCTGTTCGAGCGGCACGCGCGAGGCATGACGCTGACCGGTGCGGGCAAGCGCCTCCTGCCCTACGCGCAAAAACTCGCGGCGCTGTCGCGCGAAGCCCTGCTCGCCGCGCGCGACGACGGCGAGCCGAAAGGGCCGCTCGCGATCGGTTCGATGGAGACGACGGCGGCCGTGCGCCTGCCGCCGCTGCTGGCGGATTTCCACCGCAACTGTCCCGCCGTGCGACTCTCCTTGCGCACGGCGCCGACCGCGGATCTCGTCGCCGGCGTACTCGACGGCACGCTCGACGGCGCCTTCGTCGCCGGCCCCATTGCACATGACGACCTCACTGCCGCGAGCGCGTTCCGCGAGGAACTGGTGCTGGTCAGCGCGCGGCGCTGGGCTTCACTGGCCGAGCTGCGCGCCGGGACGCCGGAGTCCGGGCCGACCGCACTCGTGTTCCGGACCGGCTGCACCTATCGTCAGCGACTCGAACAGGTCTTCACCGAATTCGGCTGGCCGTCGGCCGCACGCTTCGAGCTCGGCACGCTCGACGGCATGATCGGCTGCGTCGCCGCCGACATGGGCGTGACGCTGCTGCCGCGGGCGGTGGTGGAATGCAGCGCGATGAGCGGCAGCGTCTCGGCCCACACGTTGAGCCCGTCGCATGCGCGCGTCGAGACATTGTTCATCCAGCGCCGCGCGGGACATCGAACCAGCGCGCTTCGAAGTTTCGTCGACTCTCTCACGAAGGATGACGAGATCATCGCGGCCTGACGCGACACAGCGTTCCGCTTCACGAAATTCGTCACGAATCATCGCGTGGACGCGTGTGTTCTGCCGCGGCAACGCAGCACATCGAAAAGCTTTGAAGCCGGCGATCATTCTACGTTAGGATGAGTGACTGGCCAGCGCGAACCATAACGAAGCCGACCATCGGCAAGAAAACATCGGGAGGACTATCGATGCGCAATACGCTCGTGTTGTGCTGTGTCGCTGCGTTGTCGGCGATATCAGGAACAGCAAATGCCCAGGACTGGACCAAGTCGAAATGGGGGCCGAACGACGAGATCGGTGCCGCCAACTACATGACACCCGAGCTTGTTGTGAAGGCGGCGTCGCTGGTGAAGACCGGAAAGACCTATGCGCTCGGCATGGCGGTCACACCGCAGACTCCGGCCTACCCGCCGCGCAGCTACAAGATCACCATCGTGCAGCCCGGACAGGCCGGCAGCGCGGGGCTTGGTCCCAACAAGGCCACCTATAACGACGATATCCTGGACACCTGGGTCGGCGTCGGCAGCCAGCTCGACGGGCTCGGCCATCTCGGCATCGAGCATGTCTATTACAACGGTAACAAGCTCGCCGACTTCGCC
>JAEYTQ010000694.1 GCA_023433965.1 Pseudomonadota bacterium
CGCAGAAGATCCGCAAGGCGAAGACCGATCCGGAGCCGCTGCCGACCGAGGAAAAGGGCCTGGAAGCGCGCCCCGAGGCCGACAATCTCGTCGGCATATTCGCCGCGCTTTCCGGCCGCGCCAAGGCCGACGTGCTCAGGGATTTCGGCGGCGGCCAGTTCTCCAGCTTCAAGAACGCGCTGGCGGAGCTCTGCGTCACCAAGCTGGCGCCGATCGCCGGCGAGATGAAGCGCCTCGTTGCCGATCCCGGCCATATCGACGCGATCCTCAACGACGGCTCCGACCGGGCCCGCGCCATCGCCGACGAGACCATGAAGCTCTCGAAGGACATCGTCGGCTTCATCCGCCGCCGCTAGGAAGGGTCGACCGCTCGCGCCGGCCGCATCTCCTCTCCCCAAGCTTGCGGGAGTGTGGCAGCATGCCGGCCGTGCACATTCCGGGACATGCATGACCAGCAAGCGACTTTGCTACGAGCCGGGCCACAAGCCCAAATGCCTCGTCATCGTCGACGACACCGCCGAATGGGATCGCGCCGTCTATTATGCCAGCCGCTGGGCGATCCGCGCCGGGGGCGGCGTCGTGATGCTGCGCATCATCGAGCCGGAGCAGCAGAGCCAGGAGTGGCTGGGAGTTGCGGACATCATGCGCGCCGAAGCGCAGGAAGCCGCCGAAGCCGCGCTCGACCGGGCCGCCGGACGGGCCAACGGCATCGCCGCGATCACCCCGGAACGGGTGATCCGCGAAGGCGCACCAATGGAACAGCTGCTCGCGGTGATCGACGAGGATCCTGATATCGCCATGCTGGTGCTCGCTGCCAACGCCGGCGCGGAAGGGCCGGGGCCGCTGGTCTCACTGCTCGCGCATGCGGTCGGAACCTTCCCGATTCCCGTGACGATCATTTCCGCCGCGCTCAGCGACCAGAGCGTGGATTCGCTGTCGTAGCGGCGGCGCGCCTTACCTTCCGGCCCTAACCCACTGATATAACTCCAGAACGCCGCTCCAACCCTTGACCGTGCGTTCGCCGTCGCCATCTGCTAGGGAATGGAGCACGCGCCGGCCTTGAACCGGCGACGTCTGGAGAAAACCATGTTCATTCAAACCGAAGCCACTCCCAATCCCGCTACGCTGAAGTTCATTCCCGGCCGCGTCGTCGCCGACGGCGGCCCGATGGAATTTGCCAGCCGCGAATCAGCCGTGCGCTCGCCGCTGGCCGAAAAGCTGTTCGACGTACCCGGCGTCTCCGGCGTGTTCTACGGATCGGACTTCATCACCGTGACGAAAGCGAGCGGTGAATGGCAGCAGCTCAAGCCCGCGATCCTGGGTGCGATCATGGAGCATTATATGTCCGGTGCGCCGCTGCTCGCCGACGGCACGGCGCAAGGCGATGCCGATCTCGACGACGAGGACGAGTTCTTCGACGAGGCCGACGCCGAGACCGTCGACATGATCAAGGACCTGATCGAGACGCGGGTGCGGCCGGCCGTCGCCAATGACGGCGGCGACATCACCTTCCGCGGCTTCAAGGACGGCATCGTCTACCTCAACATGAAGGGCGCCTGCTCCGGCTGCCCGTCCTCGACCGCGACACTCCAGCACGGCATCCAGAACCTGCTCAAGCATTTCGTCCCCGACGTGGTCGAAGTCCGGCCGATGTGACGACGAAGTCGTCATTCCGGGATGGTGCTTTAGCACCAGACCCGGAATCTCGAGATTCCGGGTTCGGTCCTACGGACCGCCCCGGAATGACGGTTGCGCAGGGTGATGTGGGGGGCCTGCGTGCGTGATGAATGGCGCATAGGCGCTTGGTTCGTTAGACTACTCGCCATTCGCAACTCGCCATTCGCTTTTCCATGCTGATCCTCGCCATCGATACTGCGCTCGACGCCTGCGCGGCCGCCGCGCTGGACACCGATTCCGGCGAGTTTCTCGCGCAGGAATCGCAGCTGATGAAGCGCGGTCATGCCGAGGCGCTGATGCCGATGATCGCGCGCGTGATGCAATCGGCCAATCTGGCTTTCACCTCGCTCGACCGCATCGCCGTCACCGTCGGGCCCGGCAGCTTCACCGGCCTGCGCGTCGGCATCTCGGCGGCGCGGGGCCTTTCGCTTGCGGCGAAACGGCCGGCGGTCGGGCTGACGACGCTGTCGGCCTATGCCGCGGCCATCGTCAGCCAGAACAAGCCGGCACCGGTGATCTCTGCGATCGATGCCCGGCACGATCATGTCTATTTCCAGATTGTCGCCGGCGACGGCAGCCAGTTGGTGCGGCCTTGTGTCGCCCCCATCGACGAGGCGATCGCGACCTCGCAATTCGGCGCGCCGCATCTCGTCGGCAACGCAGCCGAGATCCTCGCCGATCGCTGGCCCGAGGATGGGCCCCAGCCCATAGCGGTCGATGCACAGCCTGCCCCCGACATCGGCTGGGTCGCCTGGCTCGGCGCCGCAGCCGATCCCGGCGCTACCCCGGCGCGGCCGTTCTATCTGAAGGCACCAGACGCGAAGCCAGCCGCTGCTCCGCCGTTCGCGCAAGCGGCAACCTCATGATGCGATGGTTGTCGGAGTGGTGGCACGGCGGCAGCCCCGTCGTCGAGCCTGCAACCTCGCGCGACGCCGAGCAGCTCGCACAGCTGCAC
>JAEYTQ010000704.1 GCA_023433965.1 Pseudomonadota bacterium
CTCGAAAAGGCGACGAAGCTGAAGGTGATCGGCCGCGCCGGCATCGGGGTCGACAACGTCGAGATTCCCGCCGCCACGGCCAAGGGCGTCATCGTGATGAACACGCCGTTCGGCAATTCGATCACGACTGCCGAGCACGCCATTACTCTCATGCTCGCGCTTGCCCGCGAGATCCCGCAGGCGGACGCCTCGACCCAGGCCGGCAAGTGGGAGAAGAACCGCTTCATGGGCGTCGAGATCACCGGCAAGGTGCTCGGAGTCGTCGGCTGCGGCAATATCGGCTCGATCGTCGCCGACCGGGCGCTCGGCCTGCGCATGAAGGTGGTCGCGTTCGATCCGTTCCTGTCGCCGGAGCGTGCCAAGGACATCGGCGTCGAGAAGGTCGAACTGGACGACCTGCTCAAGCGCGCCGATTTCATCACGCTGCACACCCCGCTCACCGAGAAGACGAAGAACATCATCGACGCGGCCGCGATCGCCAAGATGAAGAAGGGCGTGCGTTTGATCAACTGCGCCCGCGGCGGTCTCGTCGACGAGCAGGCGGTGGTCGATGCGCTCAATTCCAAGCATATCGCCGGCGCGGCCTTCGACGTCTTCGTCGAGGAACCGGCGACCAAGAACGTGCTGTTCGGCCATCCGAACGTGATCTGCACGCCGCATCTGGGCGCCTCCACCACGGAGGCCCAGGAGAACGTCGCGCTCCAGGTCGCCGAGCAGATGTCGGACTATCTGCTCACCGGCGCGATCTCCAACGCGGTCAATTTCCCCTCGATCACGGCGGAAGAAGCGCCGAAGCTGAAGCCGTTCATCTCGCTCGCCGAGAAGCTCGGCTCGTTCGCCGGCCAGCTCACCGAGACCGGCATCCTCAAGGTGGAGATCACCTATGAGGGCCACGTTGCCGAGATGAAGATCAAGGCGATCACCTCCGCCGTGTTGTCCGGCCTGCTGCGGCCGATGCTTGGCGAGATCAACGTGGTGTCCGCGCCCGTCGTCGCCAAGGAGCGCGGCATGGTGGTGGACGAGATCGTGCGCGCCGCCCAGAGCGACTATGAGAGCCTGATCACCGTCGCCGTCACCACCGAGCGGCAGGAGCGGTCGGTCTCGGGGACCGTCTACGCCGACGGCAAGCCGCGCCTCGTCGACATCAAGGGCATCCGCGTCGATGCCGAGTTCGGAAAGTCGATGATCTACGTCACCAACGAGGACAAGCCGGGCTTCATCGGCAAGTTCGCCAGCCTGCTCGGCGATGCCAAGATCAACATCGCCACGTTCCATCTCGGCCGCGTCGCGCCCGGCAGCGATGCCATTGCGCTGGTCGAGGTCGACGGCGCGGTGCCGGCCGACCTGCTCGCCAAGGTGCAGGCCCTGCCGCAGGTCAAGCAGGCCAAGGCGCTGACGTTCTGAGTGCGGGAGAGTCACCGGACCCTCGTCGCGGTTCGAGCGCTCATTGGTAGGATCGGTTCGGCGGCCGCTTAGGGAGCCATCGCACTGAGCCGCCGCTGCGTTCCGGAGAGACCTTTGCTCTGGTCGGGCGAACCCCCATCATTCAGAGGTTCGCCCGGGCCGTATCGGTCGGTCTCTTGATGGACCGTCAGTTCACGTGCGGCTTCGACGGATAGAACCGATCCCTCGCTCGCGTGGCATGGGCCTGCGGCATGGGCGGGAGCCTGGCTTCGCCAACACTCGACCGCGATGGCGGAGCATTGGGGATCGGCCGTGCTTCGCTGGGGAAGGCGCGACCGGGCAGTCGCTTGTCCGAGGGATTGGCCGTGCCGGGCGTACCGGCGAAGCCGCCGCCGCCGGCGCCGGTGCAGTCGAGCGACACCTGCTTCCATCCCGTCGACTGCCCGATCGGGTTGGTCTTGTCCTCGGCCATCGCCTGCACGCTCGTCGTCTTCGACACCGAGATCTTCTTGGTGAAGACCGCCTCGTACTTGCCTGGCGAAACGAACGAGGACCAGGCCTCCACGAACTGGCTCTGCATCGGCTCGTTACCGACCTTGGTCCAGAGCTTGAACTTGACCCCACCGGCCTTGCTGGTGCCGACCCGGACGCGGGCGTGGGTCATCTGGCACTTCGCCCCGGGATTGGGACTCGCCACATGGCCGGCAGAGGTCATGAAGCGGAGGTGGATGTCCTTGACGCTGAAGTTCGGCTCCTTGGCGGCGACGTCGTCGGCCTTGCCATGCTTGCCCTCGCATTTGACCGGCACGGCCACGTTGGCGGTGTGCTTGAGCGGCGCTCCCAGCCCGCCCGAAGGAAGCGGACCGACGTCCTTGCTCGGCATCAGGAACGAGGTGATCAGCTCGACGCCGACCGAACCGAGCGCGTTGTGGCTTTCGCGAATGCCCTTTCCTTCGCCGAGCTTCTTGTTGCAGGTCGCAATGATGGCCTGTTTTTCCGCGGCCGTCATGAAGTCGGTCGAGCCTTCGTAGGTGGCCGAGAAGTTCACCCTATCGTCGTGCTTCTTGTCGGGAGACACGTTGACGAAATACATGCCTTCGGGGTGGCCGAGTTGACGCACCTTGTAGTTCACGATCGGGTATGACGGCGTCGTGATGAGGACCTTAATGGGCAGACTGATGGTGCTGCCCTCGATCTTGGTCCACGAGGTGCCGTTCTCGGAAACGACCTTCAGGACGGTGGAGCTGAAGCCGTTGCCGGCGATTGTGCCGCTGGCGCGGGACGCATGAGCGCCGGTGCTGCCGGCCATCAACAGGAGGATCGAGGCCGCTGCACTGCGCAGGAGCCATGGCGGGAGAGGGGTGGCAAAAGACATCGAAATTCTCCGTAAGGGTTTGAATGAACATTTGATTTTCACGAGCAGCGGTTGTTTGAGGCTGCACGAAGATTGGTCGTTGTTGTCGCAAAATCAGTTTGCCGATATAATTTCACAAACATCATGAATGACATTCAGCTCAACCGGGTCGACCTCAACCTGCTTCCGGTGTTCGAGGCCGTGCTCGCCGAGGGGAACGTCGCCAGAGCCGCGGCGCGTCTGCATGTGACGCCGTCGGCGGTCAGCCATGGACTCGGCCGGCTCCGGCAGCAGTTCAACGACCCCTTGTTTCTCAAGACGCCGAAAGGCGTCGTTCCCACCGAGCGCGCTCTCCAACTCGCCGATGCCATTGCAGACGTCCTGGCACGTGCACGGCGCGTCGTCGCAACGGCGGAGCCGTTCGATCCGGCTTGCTCGCGGCGCCGCTTCACGGTCGGTGCGCCCGACGCGATCGCCGCCGTCATGATGCCTCGATTGCTGAAGGTCGTTCAGCAAGAGGCGCCCTTCATCGACATGGCATTGCGATACGTGCTGCGCGAACAAGCCTTCGCGGCGCTGGATGCGCGAACAGCCGACATCGCGGTGGTTCCTATCGACGACGTTCCAGCGCGCTATGTGTCCAAGATCGTGTTTGAAGACAGGTTCCAGATCGCCGTCCGTCGCGGGCATGCCTTCGCGGATGAACCGACGCTGCAACGCTTTTGCGAGATGCAGCACGTCATCGTCTCCTCCGCAGGCGATCCCCGCGGCTACGTCGACGATGTCCTTGCCAGCAGAGGGCTGGCCCGCCGCGTCGCGATGACCGTTCCGAGCTTCATGCTCTTGATGGCGGTTGTCGCTGAAACCGACCTGATCGCCGCCCTGCCGAAAGGGCTTCTCGATGTTCACGGTGCCCGCTTTGGCTTGCTCGGCATCGATTCACCGTTGCCGATGCGAACCTTTCAGCTTCGTGCCATCGTCCCGAAGGTCGCGCTGATGGATGCCGGCATCGAATGGCTGTTCAACCTGCTGGACAGGCCATCTCCGCAGGAATCGGTTTGAACGTCGGCTTGCGAACTCCGCGCCTGTTTGGACTCGTCGAAGCTTCGAAGGCCGACGGCACGCAGATATTCCGAGCTGCGGAACGGTCTAGCCTCCTGCTCGACTGCTTTTTATTTCCCGCACCCGCCAAACATTGTGTACCAATGGCGCCAGAACGCCTCGTAACCACGCTTCGTTCGATCAGTTTGATAAGGGAGAAACACATGCGTGAAGCCGTCATCGTTTCCTATGCGCGCACGGGCCTGGCAAAGTCCGGCCGCGGCGGGTTCAACATCACGGCGCCGATGTCGCTCGCGGCGCACGCCATCCAGCACGCGGTGGACCGTGCCGGCGTCGAGAAGGACTATGTCGAGGACTGCTATCTCGGCAATTGCGCCCACGGGGCGCCGAACATCGGCCGCCAGGCCGCGCTGCTCGCGGGCCTGCCGAAGACCACGGCCGGCGTCTCGGTGAACCGCTTCTGCTCCTCGGGCCTGCAGACCATCGCGATGGCCGCCAACTCGATCCGCTCGGACGGCGCCGACTGCATCGTCGCCGGCGGCGTCGAGAGCATCTCGATTCCGGGCGGCGCCACGCCGAAGGAATCGATCGATCCGGAGCTGCTCAAGGTCGCGCCCGACATCTTCATGGCGATGATCGACACCGCCGACATCGTCGCCGAGCGCTACAAGCTCAGCCGTGAATACCAGGACGAGTTCTCGCTGGAATCGCAGCGCCGCATGGCCTCGGCGCAGCAGGCCGGCAAGTTCAAGGACGAGATCGTCCCGATGAAGACCAAGACGAAGGTGGTCGACAAGCAGACCAAGGCGGAGAGCATCGTCGACTACGTCGTCGATCGCGACGAGTGCAACCGGCCCGAGACCACGATGGAGGGCCTCGCCAAGCTCGACCCGGTGAAGGGTCCCGGCAAGTTCGTCACCGCCGGCAATGCCAGCCAGCTCTCGGACGGCGCCGCCGCAGTGGTGCTGATGGAAGCCAAGGATGCCGAGAAGCGCGGCCTGAAGCCGCTCGGCCGCTTCGTCGCCTGGGCCACCGCCGGCTGCGAGCCCGACGAGATGGGCATCGGCCCGGTGTTCGCGATTCCGAAGCTGTTGAAGCGCACCGGCCTCAAGATCGACGACATCGATCTGTGGGAGCTCAACGAAGCCTTCGCCAGCCAGTGCCTGTATTGCCGCGACAAGCTCGGCATCGATCCCGCCAAGTACAACGTCAACGGCGGCTCGATCGCGATCGGCCATCCCTTCGGCATGACCGGCGCCCGTCTCACCGGCCACCTCTTGCAGGAGGGCGCCCGCCGCAAGGCCAAGTGGGGCGTGGTGACCATGTGCATCGGCGGCGGCCAGGGCGGCGCCGGCCTGTTCGAGATCTATCACTGAGACGATCCGACGATCTGAACTGCGAAGGGCACGGCGCGAGCCGTGCCCTTTTTGCTTCCGGTTTGCTTTCCGGCTTCAGGCGGAAGCGCGGCGTCTGGACGCGATCGGCCGCGTCGGGCCCATGCAGCGCGCCACCGTCTCGAACAGCCAGGCGACACCGGCGTCCGCCATCGCGGCTCGTGAGGCGACGACACGCACCGGGTCGGGTGTCCACGGAAACGGCACGGAGCGCATCACGAGGTCGAAGCGCGCGGCGTGGCGCTCGACGAGGTGGCGCGGCAACGTCCCGATGAAATCGCTCTCGGCGAGCTGCGCCAGCGCCATCATGAAACTGGGCACGGTCAGCGCCACCCGGCGCGAATGGCCGCGTTCGGCCAGCCTGACGTCGACGATGCCGAGCGCATCGCCGATGGCGGAGACCAGCAGGTGCGGTGCCGCAAGATAGGCCGAGAGGGTGACCTTGCGGGCCATGCGGTGACCCTTGCGCATGGCGACGACGAAGTCTTCCTCGAACAGCAACCGTTCGGCGTAACGCGACGGCAACGGTCCGACCGGCAGCACGGCAAGATCGAGCCGGTGCGAATCGAGCTCGGAGAGCGTGTCCTGCCAGACCTGGCTCGAGGATTTGCCGTGCCGTTGCGGCATCAATTGCAGGAGCCGGATGTCGATCCCCGGTCCTTCCCGGGCGAGGGTCTTGAGGAGAGGATCGAGAAAGACCGCGGCAAGCGCATCCGGTGCGCCGATCGTGAACGAGCGCCTCGCCGTTCTCGGGTCAAAGGGCGCGGCTGCCGACACGATCGCGTCGAGGCGGGACAGCAGCTCGGTGACGGGACCGACGAGCGCAAGCGCGCGCTCCGTCGGCTTCACGCCGGTCGGCGTCTTCAGGAACAAGGGATCGTGGAAGATGTGCCGCAGTCGCCGCAATTGATGGCTCACCGCGGACGGCGTGAGGTTGAGCTTGTCTGCCGCGCGCAACACCTGACGCTCCTCCAGCACGGTGCTGAACACCACGAGGAGCGTGACGTCGACGCGGGCAAGCTGAGCAGGTTTCAGCATGGTGCTGTGATCTTATCACTGGCTTCACGACGGTCAAAGCGGCATCCAGCGCTATCGAAACCGCATGAACCATCATGGAGCCTTCTCATGAAGAACGATCGCGATCCGCATCGCACGGCAGCGTCCGCGTCGATGTCCAGGCGCAACACGCTCGCAGGCATGGCGTGCATGCCGCTCGTCGTCGCCGAGGCGGCCAGGGCCGACGACGTCGTCGCGAAGCTGCTGGCCCACACCCAGCAGTCGAACGCGGCACTGATGTGCGGCGACGTCGCGACCTATCGGCAGATGATCGCCATCACCGACGATTTCGTGCTGATGTCGCCGTTTGGCGGGGCCCCGTCGAAGGCCCCGGAGTACACGCCGGACAAGTGGGAGCGGATGGGCCGGTTCTTCAGGAACGGCACGCACAGGCAGGAGGTGGTCCAGACCTACGGCTCGCAGGACATGGTTGTGCTGGCCCTGATCGAGCGGGACAGCGTCGAGGTCGGAGGGCTGCCCGCGCAGGAGTGGGCCTTGCGCGTGACGCTGGTCTATCGGCGCGTGGGAAGCGAGTGGCACCTGGCGCATCGTCACGCCGACCCGCTCGCCAACGGCATCAGCCTGCAGCAGGCGGCGGCGC
>JAEYTQ010000781.1 GCA_023433965.1 Pseudomonadota bacterium
CAGTGCACAGGCATTGTAGAGCCTGCCCTCCTCGGCCCAGGGCGTGCCGACCAGCATGGCGGGCCCGCCATCGGCGGTCTCGCGCGCGAGCGCTTCGACCGCTGCGCGGCAGGCGGCCTGGAACGCCGGCTTCTGCACCAGATCTTCCGGCGGATAGCCGGCGATGAACAGTTCCGGGAACAGCACGAGATCGGCGCCATCGGCGGCCGCTCGCGCACGCGCGGCGCGCGCCTTGGCGGCATTGCCCTCGATGTCGCCCACCGTCGGATTGAGCTGTGCGAGCGTGACCGCGAATGTGTCGAGACGTTCGGTCATGAGGCGCTCTCGTATCTTGGCTAGACGAAGCCCAATCGCTCGACGATGGCAAAGATCCAGAACGCGCCGGCCATCAACAGCGCCACGCCGACCGCGGCCGAGCCCATGTCCTTGACCCGGCCGATCTGCTTGTCGTGATCCATGGTCAGCCGGTCGGCGAGCTTCTCGATCGCGGTATTGAGCAGCTCGACCGTCAGCACGAACGCGACCGAACACACCAGTTCGACCGCCCGCATCGCGGTCGCGCCGACGAACCAGGCGAGCGGCACCGACAGCAGGAGCGCGAAGATCTCCTCGCGAACGGCCTGCTCCGACCGGAACGCAAAGGCCAGACCATTGCGGGAATTGACCGTGGCCTTCCAGATCCGCAGCAAGGTCCTAGAGCCCCGCTGCGGCCGGAATCGGCTGGGCCTTGCCGGCGCGCTCCTGCTTGAGCAGTTCGGCGACCAGGAAAGCCATATCGATGGATTGCTCGGCGTTGAGGCGGGGATCGCAGACGGTGTGGTAGCGGTCGTTGAGATCCTCGTCCGTGATCGCGCGTGCACCCCCGAGACATTCGGTGACGTTCTGGCCGGTCATCTCCAGATGCACGCCGCCGGCATGGGTGCCTTCGGCGGCATGGACGGCGAAGAACGACTTCACTTCCGACAGGATGCGGTCGAACGGGCGCGTCTTGTAACCGGACGTCGAGGTGATGGTGTTGCCGTGCATGGGATCGCACGACCAGACCACCACCCGGCCTTCGCGCTTCACGGCGCGGACCATGTTCGGCAGATGCTCGCCGATCTTGTCCGAGCCGAAGCGGCCGATCAGCGTCAGCCGGCCCGGCTCGTTGTCGGGATTGAGCACGTCGATCAGCTTCAGCAGCTCGTCCGGCTTCAGCGACGGACCGCATTTCAGGCCGATCGGGTTCTTGATGCCGCGGAAATATTCGACATGGCCGTGATCGAGCTGGCGGGTGCGGTCGCCGATCCAGATCATGTGGCCCGAGGTCGCGTACCAGTCGCCCGTGGTGGAATCGACGCGCGTCATGGCCTGCTCGTAGCCGAGCAGCAGCGCCTCGTGGCTGGTGTAGAAATCGGTGGCGCGCAGCTCCGGATGGCTCTCGAGGTCGAGGCCGCAGGCGCGCATGAAATTGAGCGCGTCCGAGATGCGGTCGGCCAGCTCCTTGTAGCGGCGGGACTGCGGGCTGTCCTTCAGGAAGCCGAGCATCCATTGATGCACGCTGCCGAGATTGGCGAAGCCGCCGGTGGCGAAGGCGCGCAGCAGGTTCAGCGTCGCCGCCGACTGGCGATAGGCCATCAGCTGGCGCTGCGGATCGGGAATGCGCGCTTCCTTGGTGAAGGCGATGTCGTTGACGATGTCGCCGCGATAGCTCGGCAGCTCGACGCCGTTCACCTTCTCGGTCGGCGACGAGCGCGGCTTGGCGAACTGGCCGGCGACGCGGCCGACCTTCACCACCGGCACCGCGCCGGCATAGGTCAGCACCACCGCCATCTGCAGCAGCACGCGGAAGAAGTCGCGGATGTTGTTGGCACCGTGCTCGGCAAAGCTCTCGGCGCAGTCGCCGCCCTGGAGCAGGAAAGCTTCGCCGGCCGCGACGCGGGCCAGGGCCTTCTTCAGATTGCGCGCCTCGCCGGCGAACACCAGAGGCGGAAAAGTCGCAAGCTGCGCCTCGACGTCGGCCAGAGCCTTGGCGTCGGGATAATCGGGCACCTGTTGCACCGGCTTGCTGCGCCAGGACTCGGGCGTCCACCGCTCGGACATCGCACTCTCTCCGTGAAGCAAAAAGCACAACCTGATCTGGGGGTTGCGAGGGCCGCCTTATACACAGGCCGGCCCCGCGCCGCCAGTTGTAAATCCATTTCTCACCGCAAACCCTTGCGGGCAAAGCCGAATTCGCATTTGCTTGGGTCAGGCAGCGAATTGACGGGGCACCGACCGGCCATGGACGCGCCGTTGGACGACGTTTTCATCGACGAGATCAGCTTTCCGGCGACGGACGGGTATGGGCTCACCGGCACCTTGTTCCTGCCGCGCGGCGCCAAGCGTCATGCCGTCCTGATCAATTCGGCGACCGCCGTGCCGCGCAAGATCTATCGGGGCTTTGCCTCCTACCTCGCCCATCGCGGCTGCGCCGTGCTGACCTACGACTATCGCGGGATCGGCGACTCCCGCCTCCTGGCGATGGAGGGCTACAACCGGCCGAAATCCCTGGTCGGCTTCAAGGCCTCGATGTCCGACTGGGCCGCGCTCGACGTCACCGCGGCGGTCAGTTGGATGCGCGAGCGCTATCACGGCCTGCCGCTGGCCTATGTTGGCCATTCCTTCGGCGGCCAGGCGCTCGGGCTGATCGCGAACAACGGCGAGATCGCGCGCGCCGCCCTCGTAGCCTCACAGGCGGCGACGTGGCGGCTGATGACCTCGCCGGAGAAATATCGGGTCTACGCCTTCATGAACCTCATCGGCGTGCCGCTGGTCCACGCGCTCGGCTATGCCCCAGGCTGGACCGGTGTCGGCGAGGATTTGCCCAAGGGCGTCTTCCTGCAATGGACCGAGTGGGTCTCGAGCCCGCGCTATTTGTTCGATTCCGGACTGCCGGAGCTGGAGAACTTCACGACGTTCAAGGG
>JAEYTQ010000026.1 GCA_023433965.1 Pseudomonadota bacterium
CGGCGCCAGGGTGACAGCGGCTGCGCCGGAACTTGGCGGACCGCCTGACGCGAAGCGCGACCTCTCTGAAATATCTGGTATTTTCCGAGAATTGTTTCGTCCTCCGGGGCGGGATGAAACAATTCTCACGAAGACGAAACCATTTTCGGCTTTTGGCGCATCACGCCCGAAACCGCCCTTGGTTATCAGCCTCATCACGACGACGGCGGCACCGCCGTGCACCGAATTGGGACAAAGATCATGCGCGCGCTCAGCTTCATCCTGGCTTTCGGCTTCGTGCTCGCGGGCTCCTCGTTGGCGGGTTCACCGGACGGCAATCTTCCCGGTGTCGGGACCTTCCAATATAGCGGCTCGCCCGTCACGGTGACGGCCGCACAGCCGATCATGATTGCCGCGCGCTTCTGATCTGATCCCACACAGAAAAAAGCCGACAAAGGCCACCATGTTGCTTCGTCTCTGCGCCGCGGCATTCGTGTCAGTTCTGGCGATCAATGTCGTTCAGGCGCAAGTGCGGTCGCCGTCGAGGCTACCCGACCCACGCGGCGAATTCGTGCGCCAGTGCGCGCCGCGCATGCTTGGGCGCTGGGAGCATCCGGAGGAGGTCTGCGGCTGCCTTCACGATCACGCCGCAGCCGCCGTCGAGGACCGCGACCTGCGCGAGGCGCTGTTGCGGGGCATCACCGAGACCGGTGTGCCCACCATCGAGACCGATTGGGTGCCCGCTTCCAAGCAAGGCGAGATCGGCCCGACCTTCACCAAGATCGCCAAGCCCACGCTGCAGTGTATGTTCGATCCGGCGAAGTAGCTGCTCGGGTCATCATTTCGATCTCGGCCCGTGCCGGGGCACGCAGGAGCTCGTGCGCGAGATGCCCTTGTCGGTCATCTTCGCGCCTCGCACTTCCTTGATCTGGCCGGCAGGGCAGGTTCCGTCATCCACGAGCACACGTTGTCCGAGCTTGAGATCGCCGATGTCCTGCTCGCGTCCGATGGTGGCGGCGCGTGACGTCGAAGCAAGCGCAATGGAGAGCAGCAACGAGAAGCAGGTCGCGTGGCGCAGCAGCATGAGGTGAGGTCCCGGTATCGATATCGCAATCTAGGGAGCGGCGGGCGATTCTGGTAGTGAAGCTTCGTCACGCCCGGCGGGCCGCTTTTCGCCTGGCGCCCAGCGCTGCGCGGGATTCTCTCGCGAGGCGTTCGGCCGAGGCGACCAGCCGTGGAACCTCGTGCCCGGAGAATCCCAGCACGAAGCCGGGCAGGGGACGCCCGCGCGCATAAGTGTCTGCCAACAGCCAACCTTCCGCGCCAGCTGCTTGCTTGGCATGTGCTGCTACGGCCGGGTCGACCGAGGGGTCGAAGCGGGCGACGAGGTGCAGGCCTTGTGATGGCACCGGCACCGAAAGCGCGCCGTCAGATGCGACTTCCAGCGTCTCGGCGAGCGCATCGCGCGCCTCGCGATAGAGTTTTCGCACCCGCTTCAGGTTCGCAGCGAACGCGCCGGAATTGAGCATGTCCGCCACTGCGCCCTCCATCAGGGTTCCGGGGAAGCGGTCGAGCGCCGCGCGGGCGGCGGTCACATCCGCGACCAGGCGTTCGGGCAGGGCGCAATAGCCGATGCGCAGTCCCGGAAACAGCGTCTTGGCAAAAGTGCCCAAATAGATGACGCGCTGGAGGCGATCGATGCCGGCGAGCGACATCAGCGGTGCGCCGTCATAGCGGAACTCGCTGTCGTAATCGTCCTCGAGAACGAATGCACCGGCCTGCCTTGCCCAGTCCAGAAGCTCGAGCCGCCGCGGCATCGACATCTGCACGCCAAGCGGGAACTGGTGCGACGGTGTGACATAAGCCGCACGAGCGGTCGGCGCTGCAATGCGGCCTTTGGCGACACGCATCCCCTGCGCGTCGACGGCGACGGGCACGGCGCGGTAGCCGCAATGTACTATAGTCTTTCGCGCGGCAGGGTAGCCGGGATCCTCGCACCAGACCTGGTCGCTGGGTTTCAGGATTGCGCTCAGCACGATGCGCAGCGCGTGCAGCGTGCCCGATGTCAACATGATCTGGTCGGGATCGCAACGAAGGCCCTGCGCCGACAAAAGGTGGTCGGCGATCGCCGCACGCAGTTCGCGACTGCCGCGAGGATCGCCATAATGCATGTGCTCGGACCCGAATGCGCGCATGCGACGGCCGACGAAAGCGCGAAAGCGCTGGACCGCGCGTTCGTCGATATGGGTGCAGCCGAGCGCAAACGCGCCTTGCTTTGGAGCTTCGACGGTGATCTTCGCTCCCTTCGGAGCGGGGGCGAGCGCGGGAATGTCCGCCGCGACGAAGGTCCCGGATCCGATTGTCGCCTCGGCAAAGCCGTCGGCGATCAGGCGCTCATAGGCGCCAACGACGGCGTTGCGCCGAAAGCCAGTCTGTTTGGCCAACGTCCGCGATGGTGGCAGCGGCTCGCCGGGTTTGACGAGGCCGGAGACGATCATGTTGCAGAGCGCCTGATAGAGCCGGTGCGCGGCGGAAGCGCCGGCCGTGACATGGGGGCCGGTGAGGTCGAGCGGAAGCTCGGTCTTGGTTCTGGACGAATTGGTCGGAATTCTTTGCATGGAATTGGAACTATCGCAGACCAAATCCGCCGGTACAACTGCTTCCAGATTCCTCGAGCCCGAGCAGGAGCGGCCGTGAGCCAGACCGAGACCTTGAATGCTTATCCGACGTCGGCCCGCAATCAGGTGAAACGCCGGCACGACCGCGGCTTCTATGATCACGATACGGTTCATCGCATCCTGGATTCCTCGATGCTCTGCCACGTCTCCTACGTGATCGAGGGTCAGCCTTAATGCACGCCGACCTTTTTCTGGCGCGAGGGCACTAGGCTCTACTGGCACGGCTCGAGCGCGAGCCGGATGCTGCGCAGCCAGAGCAAGGGCGAGCGCGTCTGCTTGACGGTCGCCCATCTCGACAGCCTCGTGCTGGCGCGCTGCGGCTTCAATCATTCCG
>JAEYTQ010000141.1 GCA_023433965.1 Pseudomonadota bacterium
TCGGCTTTGCCAATTCCGCGGTCGGCGAATATGCCGGCAGCATCTTCTGGATCGTGGCGATCGCGCTGGTCGCCTCCTGGTTCGTGGCGGTGATCTTCACGCCCTATATCGGCGTCAAGCTGCTGCCGGAGATGAAGGCGCACCACACCCATGATCCGCATGCGGTCTACGAGACCCGCATGTACCGCGGCCTGCGCGCCATCGTGAAATGGTGCGTCAACCACCGCATCACGGTAGTGGCAGCGACCGTCGGCGTCTTCGTCGCCTCCATCGTCGGCTTCGGCCAGGTCCAGCAGCAGTTCTTCCCGCTGTCGGAGCGGCCCGAGCTGTTCTTCCAGCTGCGCCTGCCCGAGGGCACCGCCTTCAACGTCACCGAAAAGGCGGTGAAGAAGGCCGAGACCCTGCTGAAGGACGACAAGGACATTGAGACCTACACCTCCTATGTCGGCCAGGGCTCGCCGCGCTTCTGGCTCGGCCTCAACCCGCAGCTTCCGAACGAGGCCTTTGCCGAGATCGTCATCGTCGCCAAGGGCGTCGAGGCGCGTGAGCGCATCAAGGCCAAGATCGAGAATGCGGTCGCCGACGGCATGCTGACCGAGGCCCGCGTTCGCGTCGACCGCTTCAATTTCGGCCCGCCGGTCGGCTTCCCCGTGCAGTTCCGCGTGATCGGCCCCGATGCCAACAAGGTGCGCGAGATCGCCTACCAGGTTCGCGACGTCATGCGCCAGAACAAGAACGTCAAGGACGTCCAGCTCGACTGGAACGAGCAGTCGCCGTACCTCAAGCTCGTCGTCGACCAGGACCGTGCCCGCGCCATGGGCCTGACCCCGCAGGACGTCTCGCAGGCGCTGGCGATGCTGATCTCGGGCTCGCAGGTCACCACCGTGCGCGATGGCATCGAGAAGGTCGGCGTGGTCGCCCGCGCGATTCCGTCCGAGCGCCTCGATCTCGGCGGCGTCGGCGATCTCACCATCACCTCGCGCAACGGCGTGGCCGTGCCGCTGCAGCAGATCGCCAAGATCGAGTACGCGCATGAGGAGCCGATCATGTGGCGGCGCAACCGCGACATGGCGATCACCGTGCGCTCCGATGTCGTCGACGGCGTGCAGGCGCCCGACGTCACCAACCAGATCACGCCGAAGCTCAAGCCGATCATGGATCACCTCGAGCCGGCCTACCGGATCGAGCCGGGCGGCGCGTTCGAGGAGTCCGCCAAGGGCAATGCCTCGATCTTCGTCCTCTTCCCTGTCATGGTCATGGTGATGCTGACGCTGCTGATGATCCAGCTGCAGAGCTTCTCGCGCCTGATCCTGGTGTTCCTGACCGCGCCGCTCGGCATCGTCGGTGCCTCGCTTGGCCTCAACGTCGCCAACGCCCCGTTCGGCTTCGTGGCGCTGCTCGGCCTGATCGCGCTCGCAGGCATGATCATGCGCAATACGGTCATCCTGGTCGATCAGATCGAGACCGACGTCTCGCACGGCCTGACCCGGCGCGAGGCGATCGTGGAAGCCACCGTTCGCCGCTCCCGTCCGGTGGTGCTTACGGCGCTCGCCGCCATCCTTGCCATGATCCCGTTGTCGCGCTCGGCCTTCTGGGGGCCGATGGCGATCACCATCATGGGCGGCCTGTTCGTCGCGACCTTCCTGACGCTACTGTATTTGCCGGGCCTCTATGCACTTTGGTTCCGCAAGAGCCTGGACGAGGCCGGCACTCCCGAGCAGCCCGCCGCGCCGCAGCATGGCAGCGATGAACATCCAGCAATTCCGCTTGCTGAAGCGGCTGAATAAGTGAGATGAAGTGCTGACCGATGAGTCCTGACTGATGGCCCTTATTTCGGAACATATCGAAGGCGACACCCGGGATCGTATCCTCGAGGTGGCCGAGCGGCTGTTCCGCCAGATCGGCTATCAGAAGACCACGGTCGGCGACATCGCCAAGGAGCTCAGAATGAGCCCCGCCAACGTCTATCGCTTCTTCGAGTCGAAGAAGGCGATCCATCAGGCGGTGGCGCGCTCGCTCATGGGCGAGGTCGAGCTCGAGGCGCAGCGGATCGTGGCCCGGCCAGGCCCGGTCAAGGACCGCTTCCGCGAGCTGCTCACCACCATCCATCGCATGAACACCGAGCGCTATGTCGGCGACAACAAGCTGCACGAGATGGTCGAGATCGCGATGCAGGAGGATTGGGAGGTCTGCGTCAATCATATGGAGTGCATCGCGGGGGTCGTCGGCCAGATGATCGCGCAAGGCGTCGTGTCCGGGGAATTCGAGGCGCCCGACCTGCAACTGGCGGCGCTCTGCTCGTGCACCGCGATGATGCGCTTCTTCCACCCCCAGATGATCGCCCAGTGCGCCACCAAGCCGGGCCCGAACATCGACCAGATGATCGATTTCGTCATCGCCGGTCTGTCCCCGCGCCACTGACGGGGCGGGGAGTTTCTCCTATAACGTCCTTTCCGTCATTCCGGGGCGGTCCGTAGGATCGAACCCGGAATTTCGAGATTCCGGGTTCGATGCTTCGCATCGCCCCGGAATGACGGGCATTGGAGAAACAGCGCGTGACCGACAAAGACCTGTATTTCTACGAGCCCTCCAAGGGCCACGGCCTCAAGCACGATCCCTTCAACGCCATCATCGCGCCGCGGCCGATCGGCTGGATCTCCTCGCGTGACGCCAAGGGCCACGTCAACCTCGCGCCCTACAGCTTCTTCAACGCGTTCTGCTACGTACCGCCGATCATCGGGTTTTCTTCCACCAACTGGAAGGACACGGTCTCGAACATGGAGCAGACCAGGGAGTTCGTCTGGAATCTCACCACCATGGACCTCGCCCGGCACATGAACGCGACCGCAGAGCATGTCGGCCCCGAGGTCGACGAATTCAAGCTCGCCGGCCTCACTGCCGTGCCGGGCAAGCTGGTCAACGTGCCGCGCGTCGGTGAAAGCCCGGTCGCCTTCGAGTGCAAGGTGTCCGACATCGTCCGCCTCAAGGGTGCCGACGGCAAGGAGGCCGACGCCTGGCTGACACTCGGGGAGGTCGTCGCCGTCCACATCGACAAGGCCTTGATCAAGGACGGTGTCTACCAGACCGCCGCCGCCCGCCCGATCGTCC